>CAZCYS010000116.1:0-1830 GCA_964502825.1 uncultured Hydromonas sp.
TCTTTGCGATAAAATAACACAATTTACTGAACGATTGTGCGCAAATAGGCACGAGCGGTGATACAAAGATCGGGTGAAACGCATGACGATGTTTTTAACTTTGCGCTTGGAGAACGAGCAGGCGACCGAGCAATTGGCGCAAAAATTCGCGCGTGTCTTGCGCGCGGGCGAATTGGTATTTTTGTCCGGCGATTTGGGCGCAGGCAAAACCACGTTCACGCGCCATCTGATTCGTGCGCTCGGCTTGAACACGCGGGTAAAAAGCCCGACGTATACCTTGTTGGAGAGCTACGATTTGCCCGAATCCGCACCGGCGCGTACTTTGCACCATTTTGATTTGTATCGGCTGTCCGACCCGCGCGAGTGGTATTCGGCCGGATTTGAAGAAACCTTGTCGGACAAAAGCATGGTCGTGATCGAGTGGGCGGACAAGGCGCAAGGCGCTTTGCCCAAACCCGATTGGCGCATACATTTGACGCATGATGAGCCGTTGGACGAGTTCAATGATGGCTCGGGTGATGATGCAAATAAGGGTTTAGCTGATGTTCAGCTTGCCAATTCCGGACGGCTGGCAAACGAGATGAGTTTTTTCGATGTGCCGCGCTTTGTGGTGATCGAAGCGGTGGGCGAGCACGCGGTGCAGACGATTGCGGCACTGCGTTGAATTTGTTGATATTTTGGGTGATTTTTGTCCGATTTTGCGCCATTTGCGTGCAAATGGTTCCATAAAGATGATATGAGTCACCGTAAAATCATTGACAAATGCGTGAAATTTTTACAGACTGACGGCTTGTCAGAAAATGACTTGTTAATATTTCGGTTGCACGGTTACATTTTGATAATGTAGGACTAAGAGTAAAACCTTTCTAAAGGAGAAAAACATGAGGAACGAACTGAAATTAGGCGTTTTAACGGCGGCTGTGGCTTGACTGCCTGTGGCGGTGGCGAGAAAAAAGCCGAGGGCAAAGCAGCCGGTGGTGCAGTGGCGACTTTACCTGCGAATAAAACCACGCTGGTGATGAATAATGGTACGGAGCCAGAAACCCTTGATCCGGGTAAAAGTAGCGGCGTACCTGAAGACAATATTCAACGTCAATTGCTCGAAGGTTTGGTTGTGGTCGGTAAAGATGGCAAAATTGCGCCGGGCGTAGCAACTTCATGGGAAAACAAAGACTTTAAAGTATGGACGTTTAAACTGCGTGATAATGCCAAATGGAGCAACGGCGATCCGGTGACAGCCGAAGACTTCGTGTACAGCTTCCGCCGTGTGGTTGATCCGAAAACCGCTTCACCATACGCCAGCTATTTGGCTGATAACTCCGTTGTCAATGCGCAAGCGATTATTGATGGTAAAGCCAAGCCAGAAAGCTTGGGCGTGAAAGCGATTGACGCTCACACTCTGGAAGTGACTTTGAGCGAGCCGGTTCCGTATTTTGTCGATACATTGGTTCACACCTCCGTATCTCCGGTTCATAAAGCCACGGTAGAAAAAGGTGGCGAGAAATGGACTCAAGCGGGCAGCTTCGTTGGCAATGGTGCTTATAACTTGAAAGAATGGGTAGTAAATAGCAAGCTGGTAGTAGAACGCAATAAGAACTACTGGAACGATGCTGCGACTCAAATCAACCAAGCCGAGTTTTTGCCGATCCAAGAAGAAACAACCGATGTGAACCGCTTTAAAGCTGGTGAAATTGACATCACGCATAATGCTTTGCCGACCGATATGTTCGCCTCTTTGAAAACCGAATTGGGTGACCAAGTGCGTGTGAATCCGTCTTTGTGTACCTATTACTACGAATTCAACACCAAAAAAGCGCCGTTTGATAATCC
>CAZCYS010000116.1:1930-4224 GCA_964502825.1 uncultured Hydromonas sp.
TTGTGGAAACAGGCTTTGGGTTTTGTGAACGTCAATTTGGATAACAAAGAATGGAAAACCTTCTTGGACAGCCGCCGCAGCGGTAACTATCAGTTTGCTCGTGCAGGCTGGTGTGCGGACTACAATGAACCTTCTTCATTCCTGAATATCCTCAAATCCACGAACACCAATAACTACGGTAAGTACAAGAGTGCCGAGTTCGATGCTTTGATGGCGAAAACCTTGGTTCCGGGTACGACCGATGACCAACGCGCCGATCTGTATCAGCAAGCAGAAGCGCAAGCTGACAAAGACATGCCGGTGATTCCAATTTACTACTATGTCAATCCACGCTTGGTTAAATCTTATGTGGAAGGCTTGAGTAAAGATCCACTGGATAACTTCTACTTCAAAGACATGTCGTTCAAAAAATAATATAACGACCGTTTGATTTAGAGTCTTATCTTTTAAAACTTAGAAAAACCCACCGTTGTTGTGCCACAATGCGCATCAACGGTGGTTTCTCTTTATCCGAATTCATAGAAATGCCATTGCCTCGGTCGGATTGAGGCTTTGGTTTTTCCGGATGATTGGTTTGACAAGCCACCAGAGTGTGCGATCCATCATCCATCAGGGAAAAACCTGTTCTAAAAAAGGTGTCTCATGCTGAAACTCATTTTTAAACGCCTTTTGGAAGCGATTCCAACCTTATTTGTGTTGGTCACGATTTCCTTTTTCATGATGCGCTTGGCGCCCGGCAGTCCGTTCACCAGCGAGCGCGGTTATCCGCCTGAGGTGATGGCCAATATCGAGGCGAAATATCATTTGAACGAACCGCTGACCACGCAGTATATGAGCTATTGGAAAAGTCTGGCTCAGGGCGATCTGGGGCCGTCGTTCAAATATAAAGATTATTCGGTGAATGAGTTGCTGGCTCAGGCCTTCCCCGTGTCGGTCAAGCTTGGCTTGTACGCTTTCATCTTGGCGCTGGTTTTGGGCGTGACGTTCGGTGTGATTGCGGCGCTGCGACAGAATAGCTGGCTTGATTATTTACTCATGACGTTTTCGATGACGGGTGTGGTGATACCGAGTTTTGTCACCGCGCCGATTTTGATTTTGTTGTTCGCGGTAACGCTGCGCTGGTTGCCGGGTGGCGGCTGGAATAATGGGGCGTTTAACAATATGATCTTGCCGACCGTCGCGCTGTCACTGGTGTATTTGGCGGGGATTGCGCGGATTATGCGTGGTTCGATGATTGAGGTGATGAACAGTCAATTCATCCGCACCGCGCGCGCGAAAGGCTTGCCTATGCGCGTGATTGTGTGGAAGCATGCTTTGCGTCCGGCTTTGCTGCCTGTGATTTCGTATTTAGGCCCTGCGTTTGTCGGGATTATCACCGGTTCGATTGTGATTGAAACGATTTTCGGTTTACCGGGTATCGGTCAATTGTTTGTGAATGGTGCGCTCAATCGTGACTATGGCATGGTGCTGAGTTTGACGATTTTGATGGGGATTCTGACCATCGCGTTCAATGCGATCGTCGATCTGCTGTATGCGGTGATTGATCCGAAAATTCGCTATTGATTCACTGAATCTGCTTGGGTTGGGAATAAGAATATGATGCTAAATACTAAACAAAATGCCGCAATGGCTGAGGCTTTGAGCGAGCAGTTGGATGTGAAAGGCCGCAGTCTGTGGCAGGATGCGTGGCGACGCTTTCGTCGCAACAAGGCAGCGTTGGCCAGCTTGATGATTTTGAGCGTGGTTTTGCTGTTTGTGCTGATCGCGCCGTTTTTGTCACCGTATGGTTACGCGCAGGCTTCGTGGGATGCGATGCAGGCTGCGCCGAACTTTGCCAATAAACATTATTTCGGTACGGATTCGATTGGCCGTGATTTGTTTGTGCGCGTCGCGGTCGGTGGACGCATTTCCTTGCTGGTCGGTTTGGCCGGCGCATTGGTTGCGGTGCTGTTCGGGACGATTTACGGTGCGGTATCGGGCTATGTCGGTGGTAAAACGGATATGGTGATGATGCGCTTTCTGGAGATTTTGAACGCGTTTCCGTTCATGTTTTTTGTGATTTTGTTGGTGACGCTGTTTGGCCGTAATCTGGTGTTTATCTTTATCGCCATCGGTTTGGTTTCGTGGCTGGACGTGGCGCGGATTGTGCGCGGGCAGACGATGAGCTTAAAGCACAAGGAGTTTATCGAGGCGGCGCAGGTCGGTGGCGTGAGCGGTTGGCACATCGTGACCCGTCACATCGTGCCGAATGTTTTGGGCGTGGTCGTGGTGTATGCGTCTTTGCTGGTACCGGC
>CAZCYS010000117.1:0-4215 GCA_964502825.1 uncultured Hydromonas sp.
ATGATCGGCCTCGGTCAACGGCTTAACTGAGTGGTAGGCCTGTAATAATGCGCTCAACTGCTCGGGCAAAAACTCACCGCTGGCGCGGTTGATGCACCAGTCGTTCGCCGTCACGGCCAGATCGAACAGGAAACGATCCACACCGGCAAAGTAAAAATCGATGAACGCCGGTGTATTCTCGTCGGCAAACAGCACATTATCCACGAACAAATCGCAGTGTCCTGCGCCGGTGGGTAATGCGCGATACAGCTCGGTCTGTGCAAATTCGTTTTGCAGCTTGATCTCGTCGTGGAGCAGTGCGGCGATCGGCTCGGGCAAGAATTCAGCCACTTTAGCCTGCATCTCCAGCCACCAGCTCAAACCGCGCAGATTCGGTTGCGTGCCTTTGAAATCCGCCACTGCCAAATGCATCTGCGCCAATGTGCGGCCAACGCTGGCGCAGTGCGCCGGACTTGGTTCGCTGGTGTCTTTGCCCGCCAGCTTGGAGACCAAACTGGCTGGTTTGCCCGCAAGCGTGCGGAACAATGCCCCGTGTTCGTCCGCATACGGGCGTGGAACAGGCAAGCCCTTTTGCGCCAAATGCTGCATCAATTCGAGATAAAAGGGCAGTTGTTCGGCCTTGAGCACCTCAAATATCGTTAAAACATAATCGGTATGTACGCCATCACGCGCCAGAGTGACAAAAAAGTTGGAGTTTTCAATGCCGCTGGCGATGCCTTTGTGCGCAACCAGTGTGCCCAAATGGAGCGGTGCAAGCCATTGTTCGAGTTCTTCGTGGGTGACGGGGGTGAAAACTGCCATAAATAGTGTGTCTTTGTGGGGTTGTGGGGACAAAATCAAACAGCCTGCATTTTAGCAAAGTTTGCAGGCTGATTCGAATCTTTGACGGCTTGCGCTTAATGAAGTGGAGTGCACAAGGGCGTAGCCAAGGCACTTACAGTTGCAGCATTTGCGCGCGCTCAATGTCGGTTGGGGCGAAGCCGCGCTCTTCGTAAAAGTCAAAGATACTGTTGACGATGAATTGCGGATCATCGGTGATCTGTACCAAATCCAAATCCGGCTCGCTGATCATGCCTTTGCCCAGCAGTTGCTCGCGCACCCAGGCCCACAGACCATTCCAAAATTCCGAGCCGTAGAGATAAATCGGCATACGGCGGCTTTTACCGGTTTGCACCAATGTCAGCGCCTCAAATAGCTCGTCCATCGTACCAAAGCCACCCGGTAGCACGACGTAGGCGGTGGCGTATTTGACGAACGCGACTTTGCGCGAGAAAAAGTGGCGAAAGTTGATCGAAATGTCTTGGTACGGATTGCCCATCTGTTCGTGCGGCAAGACGATGTTCAACCCGACTGATTGACCCTTGCCGCCAAAGGCGCCTTTATTGGCCGCCTCCATAATGCCTGGGCCGCCGCCGGAGATCACGCTGAAGCCCGCGTTCGATAACAGACGCGCCAATTCCTCGGTTTTTTGGTAATACGCATTTTCGGGACGCAGGCGCGCGGAACCGAAAATACTCACGGCAGGGCGAATATTCGCCAACTGCTCGGCGGAGTGTACAAACTCGGACATGATGCCAAAAATATGCCACGACTCGCGCGCCTTGGTCATGGTGATGTGTTCCAGCTCGTTGATTTCGTGGCCGGTGAGGGTTTTGATGTCTTTGCGGGCGTTTTGATTCATGCGCCTTTCCTTTATTGTTGATTGTGTTGTATTCATTTTTGACTAAGGCGTATTGTACGCGATGTCGGCTCGATGAGGCTATTGTGCTTATGGGTCAATAGGTGGATTGGTGCGCATGACGAATCATGTGGATGCGTGCCGCACACTCAATTGTTGACTATTTTTCTCAGAAAACAGACGGATTTGAATTGTTTCGAGCTTTCTCAACACAAGTATTTGATTTTGTGGCATAATGCGCCACCTTTGAAATCACACATGAATCGATTTCAATTTTTGTCTCATCGCCCCCAGTCTTTTGCGACGATTACAGCTTTATCCTGTCGCTCTTTCCTTCATTTCAGTGAAGTGTCTATTCTGACGGTCGATGTTTTTTATACCCCGTCAGCGCGTTAGCTTTTTTCTAACTTTGCTTTTTATTTGGACAGCTTGCCCACGATTGCGTGCGCCGGTTGGCTCAATTTTTGCGCGCGCATGGCACATCATGGATTTTTATGACTACAGTACAACACGAAACCAGCCCAATTTCTTTTGCAGACATGGGCTTGGCCGAATCTTTATTAACCAGCATCACCGCCTTGGGCTACACCCAGCCGACACCGGTACAGGCGGCTTTGGTTCCCGCCGCATTGCAAGGGGGCGACTGGATTGTCGCTTCGCAAACCGGCAGCGGTAAAACAGCAGCGTTTTTATTACCGGCATTGCAGCAGATTGTGAATGCGATTGGCTCAGGCAAAAACAACCCGTCGAACGCGCCCATGACCTTGGTGTTGTGTCCGACCCGTGAGTTGGCGCAGCAGGTATCGTCGGACGCGATCAATTTGGTCAAAAATACCCGTGGTATTCGCGTAGCGACCATCGTCGGCGGCACCTCGTATTTCAAACAAAAACAAGGTTTAAAAGGCGCGCAATTGGTCGTGGCCACGCCCGGTCGTTTGCTGGACTGGGTACAGCAAGGCGGAATTAACCTGTCGCAGTTGCATACCTTGGTGTTGGACGAAGCCGATCGCATGCTCGATTTGGGTTTCTCGGATGAGATCAACGCGATTGCCGATGCGTGCGAGCATCGCGAGCAGACATTGATGTTCTCTGCGACATTTACCCCGCGCGAAACCAAGTTGGCCGCGGCGCTGATGATCGAACCGCAACAAATTATGTTGGCCAGCGTGCAAGAAAAACACACCAACATCACCCAACATTTGCAATGGGCGGACAACTCGCACCACCAACACAAAATGCTGATGCACTGGCTCGCTGATCCGGAACTCGATCAAGCCGTGGTGTTTGCCTCGACTCAGATCGAAACCGAGCGTTTGGCCGACGAGTTGATCGAATTGGGCATTTCAGCAACTTCATTGCACGGCGCGATGCCGCAAATGGTGCGCAACCGCCGCCTCGAATCCTTACGCAAAGGACGTGTGCGTGTGTTGGTTGCGACCGACGTGGCGGCGCGTGGGATTGACGTACCGACGATTTCGCATGTATTCAATTACGGCTTGCCGATGAAGGCGGAAGACTATGTGCATCGTATTGGCCGTACCGGCCGTGCGGGTCGCGAAGGGATTTCGGTCACGTTCGCGCAGCGCAATGATGCCTTTAAAATTCGTCAAATCGAACGCTACATCAACAGCCGCATCAATGTGACGCAGATCAAAGGTTTGGAGCCGCAGCTTACGCATGAGGACTTTAAAGCCGGTAAACCGAGCAAAGGTCGTGGTGGCGCGCGTCCAAACGGTTCACGCTCAGGTGCGCCACGTCACGGTGCACGCTCAGGCGCGCCGCGTTCGGCAGAGGGTGGTGAATTCCGAGGCGGCTTTGGTCATGGCAAACCACGCGGTGATGCACCTCGTGCTGATCGCGGTGATCGCGCAGCAGTACGTCATGGTCGTACGGACTCTCGCTCGGAAGCCGGTAGTTTTGGCAATGAGCGCGCCGCCCGTCCTGCTTTTGGTGAAGAGCATCGTCCGCGTCGCGAACACCGTGGCAAGCAGGCCGAGTCCCGCGCATTCGCCAAACCGTTTGCTGATACACGCTCGGCGGGTCGCTCAATCGGTCATCCTGTCGGTCGCCCGACAGGCCGTCCGGCAAATGGTGCGAAGCCACGCGCCAATCGCAAACCGAGTTTCTAAGCACGAGTTTTTGCGGAATGAGACCGATAAAAGCGCTCCTGATGGGGCGCTTTTTGATTTTTGTGCATGAGGCGTTTAGATGTTTTTGTATTTCAGTTATAACTGAAAAAACTGTTGCAAATATACAAAAATGCCATAGTCAATCAAGCTCCTGCTAACTTTTACCTATAATTAGGCTTAAAAACCATTTTTTAATAATGGTTTTGGGTTATTATCTCGAATGTGGATGAATTATGTCCAGCTCGTTAGGGTAGCGATCGCCTGATTCGGTGGGCGTCTTACCCGAGCCGAGGTGTGTTGACACACCGATTCTACCAATACCCGCTTGGTAGAATCCATTTTGTGAGCGGGGTTGATGAAGGAGTTGAGGATGCAAGCTCTGCATGATTTTTGGATGTATGTGCCACC
>CAZCYS010000118.1:0-4210 GCA_964502825.1 uncultured Hydromonas sp.
AAAAAGAGGCCGCCCGAAGGCGACCCAAATCACACAAAGCAACAGTTCAGAGCACTTTTTGCTCTACACCTCACAGATTACGCGCTTTCTTTTACAGAAAGCTTACTGCGTCCGTATTTGCAAGGGGTTTTCACCGCAATGTGGTGAAAAAACTGCGTTATTCTGTCTACGACCTCTTAGCGCGCTAAATTACTCTCGCCCATCAAGTACATATCGACTTCACGCGCGGCCTGACGACCTTCGCGAATCGCCCACACCACGAGCGACTGACCGCGACGCACGTCACCGGCGACGAATACGCCATCGACATTGGTCGCGTAGGCTTTCTCGCCGTCGGTTGGGGCGGCGGCGTTGTTACGCGCGTCTTTGTCAATGCCAAACGCATCCAATACCGATTGCATCGGATGCACGAAGCCCATCGCGAGCAGCACCAGATCGGCTTTGATTTCAAATTCGCTACCGGCCACTTCGGACATTTTGCCATCCTTGAATTCCACACGCACGGCGTTCAGTTTCTCCACTTGACCGTTGGCGCCTTCAAACGATTGCGTGCCAATGGCCCAGTCGCGGATACAGCCTTCATCGTGACTGGTGGAGGTGCGCAGCTTGATGGGCCAATACGGCCATACGCTGGTCGCGGTTTTGTCCTCGACTTCCGCCGGTTTGGGCATCACTTCGATCTGTGTCACGCTGGCTGCGCCGTGGCGATTGGCCGTACCCACGCAGTCCGCGCCGGTATCGCCACCGCCGATGACGACAACGTGTTTGCCTTTGGCGTTGATCGGATTTTTCGCATCACCCGCGACTTCATGGTTTTGCGCGATCAGCCATTCGAGTGCGAAGTACACACCTTTGAGTTCGCGCCCCGGCACCGGTAAATCACGCGGCGTTTCCGAGCCAATGGAGAGCACCACGGCGTCGAATTGTTCTTTCAACTCCTCTGGTGAAATGAATTCCTGCGCCGTATTGGCCACGCCTTTAACGAATTCTTTGCTGCCAACGGTGGTATTGGTTTTAAACGTCACGCCTTCGGCCGCCATCTGCGCCATGCGACGGTCGATGACGTGTTTTTCGAGTTTGAAATCCGGAATACCGTAGCGCAGCAAACCACCGATGCGCGAGTTTTTCTCAAACAAGGTCACATCGTGACCCGCACGCGCCAACTGCTGCGCCGCGGCCAAACCCGCAGGCCCCGAGCCAACCACCGCAACTTTTTTGCCGGTTTTCACCGCTGGGATGCGCGGTTGCACCCAGTCGTTGGCGTAGGCTTTTTCGATGATCGCTTGTTCGATGGATTTGATGCCGACCGCGTCGCCATTGATGTTCAGTGTACAGGCGGCCTCGCATGGCGCGGGGCAAATGCGTCCGGTGAACTCAGGAAAGTTGTTGGTCAATGACAATACTTTGATCGCGTTTTCCCAATCCTGCTTGTACACCAAGTCGTTAAAATCGGGAATGATGTTGTTGACCGGACAGCCGTTGTGACAAAACGGAATGCCGCAGTCCATGCAGCGCGAGCCTTGTTTACCCGCATCTTCATCCTTCAAAATATGCACGAATTCTTTGTAGTGCTGAACTCGGCTCTCCGGCGCATCGTAGCTTGGGCTGATGCGCTCTTGTTCTAAAAATCCAGTAATTTTTCCCATGATTTTTCCTTAATCTGTTTTTTCAGTCTCAGCACATCAGGCCGCATTCTGCGCACGCTGCTCCAGCACTTTGCGGTAGTCAATCGGCATGACTTTGACAAATTGCATCAACGCGGTTTCCCAGTTGTCCAAAATTTCACGCGCCACTTCCGAGCCGGTGTATTTGAAATGCGCTTCGACCAAGGTGCGCAAATTCGCCTCGTCGCTCGCCGGTGCGGCGTGTACCGAGATACTGTGGAACACAGGATCTTGGGTTTTTTGCTCCGCTTCCGGCAAGACGGTGTTCAATTGCACCATGCTGGTATTGCAACGGTTTTTGAACTGGCGTTTCGGGTCAAACACATAGGCCACGCCGCCGCTCATACCTGCCGCGAAGTTGCGCCCCGTTTGACCGAGCACCACCACCGTGCCACCGGTCATGTATTCGCAGCCGTGATCGCCCGTGCCTTCCACCACCGCACTCGCGCCGGAGTTACGCACGGCAAAACGCTCGCCCGCCACACCGGAGAAGTAGGACTCACCGGCAATCGCGCCGTACATCACGGTGTTGCCCACAATGATGTTGTCCGACGATTTACCACGGAAACCATTCGATGGACGCACGATGATGCGACCGCCGGACATGCCTTTGCCCACATAATCGTTGCCTTCGCCGACCAGATCAAAGGTCACGCCGCGCGCGAGGAAGGCACCGAAGCTTTGCCCCGCCGTACCACTCATTTGAATGTGAATGGTGTTGTCCGGCAAACCATCATGACCGTAGCGCTTGGCCACTTCGCCCGAGAGCATGGCGCCGATGGAGCGATTCAGGTTACGCACCGGCTGCATGAACGACACGGCTTTGCCTTCGTTCAGCGCATCGGCGGACTTTTCGATCAACTTTTGATCCAGCGCCTTGTCCAGACCGTGGTCTTGAACCGCCGTTTGATAGCTGGTGTCGTCGCCGATGTTTGGCACTTGGTGCAAAATGCGTGAGAAATCCAAGCCTTTGGCTTTCCAATGCGTGATGCCCGCGCGCATGTCGATCAAATCACTGCGGCCGACCAACTCTTCAAACGTGCGCATGCCCAATTGCGCCATCAATTCGCGCACTTCTTCGGCCACGAAGAAGAAATAATTCACCACGTGCTCCGGCTGACCAGTAAAGCGTTTGCGCAGCACGGGATCTTGCGTTGCCACGCCCACCGGACAGGTGTTCAGGTGACATTTACGCATCATGATGCAACCCTCCACCACCAATGGCGCGGTCGCAAAACCGAACTCTTCCGCACCGAGCAGCGCACCGATGACCACGTCGCGACCGGTTTTCACCTGACCATCGACCTGAACGCGCACGCGTGAACGCAAGCGGTTCAACACCAGAGTTTGCTGGGTTTCGGACAAGCCCAACTCCCACGGACCGCCCGCGTGTTTGATCGACGACAAAGGCGACGCACCCGTACCGCCGTCGTGACCAGCGATCACGATGTGGTCGGCTTTGGCTTTGGCCACACCCGCAGCGACGGTGCCGACGCCATTTTCCGACACCAATTTGACGGAAATGGACGACGCCGGATTGACGTTTTTCAAGTCGTGAATCAACTGCGCCAAGTCCTCAATCGAGTAAATATCGTGGTGCGGCGGCGGCGAAATCAGGCCGACACCTGGCGTGGAGTGACGCAAAGCACCGATGTATTCGGAGACTTTACCGCCCGGCAATTGGCCGCCTTCGCCCGGTTTCGCACCCTGCGCCATTTTGATCTGAATCTGATCGGCGCTGGCGAGGTATTCGGCGGTCACACCAAAACGACCCGACGCGACCTGTTTGATTTTCGAGCGCAGCGAGTCGCCCGCTTTCATCGGGATGTCGACCAATACGCGGTCTTTACCGATGATATCGGCAATGGTTTGGCCGTCTTGAATGCCAGATGAGCCGGTGCGCATTTCTTCACGGTAGCGGCGTGGGTCTTCGCCGCCTTCCCCGGTGTTTGATTTGCCGCCGATGCGGTTCATTGCCACAGCCAAGGTTGAATGCGCTTCGGTTGAAATCGAACCCAAGCTCATCGCGCCGGTGGCAAAGCGTTTGACGATCTCGGTCGCCGGTTCCACTTCGTCCAATGCAATCGCTTTGCTCGGATCAACTTTAAATTCAAACAAACCGCGCAAAGTCATGTGGCGTTTGGATTGATCGTTGATGATCTGCGCGTATTCTTTGTAGGTTTGGTAGTTGTTGCGGCGGGTGGATTGTTGCAATTTCGCAATCGCATCCGGCGTCCACATATGCTCTTCGCTGCGGTTACGCCATGCGTATTCGCCGCCGGTTGCCAATTTTTCCTGCAAATCTTGCTTGTCGCCAAAGGCTTTGGCATGCATGGAAACGGCTTCTTGCGCCACTTCGAACAGACCCAAACCGCCGACATTGGTCGGTGTGCCTTTGAAGTATTTATCCACCAGTTCTTGCTTCAAGCCGACTGCCTCGAAAATTTGCGAGCCGGTATAAGACATATAGGTGGAAATACCCATTTTCGACATGACTTTTTGCAAGCCTTTGCCCACCGCTTTGATGAAATATTCAATCGCTTCGG
>CAZCYS010000119.1:0-4200 GCA_964502825.1 uncultured Hydromonas sp.
CCGTGCGTATCACGCATATTCCGACCAATACCGTGGTGCAGTGTCAAAATGACCGTTCGCAGCACAAAAACCGTGCCGAAGCGATGTCGATGCTGAAATCGCGCTTGTATGAGTTAGAACTGCGCAAACGTCAATCCGAGCAGGACAAACTCGAGGCGAGCAAGTCCGATGTGGGCTGGGGACATCAAATTCGCTCGTATGTGTTGGACAACAGCCGCATTAAAGATTTGCGTACCAACGTCGAAATTTCTGCCACGCAAAAAGTATTGGACGGCGATTTAGACGCCTTTATCGAAGCGAGCTTGAAACAGGGGGTTTGATATGAGCATCAGTCATTCAATTAAACGCATGGGCAGCGCAATGTTGATCGCGAGTGTACTCGGTTTGGGTGCGTCCTCATGGGCGCAGGCCGCGCCGATCACGGATTTCAACACGCTGACGCAGCACGAAGTTGAACAAAGCTACTACCACGACTGGAATCGCAATCCAAAATTCCGCGCCTCAGTGCGCCAACTGTTCGTGCGCTCCAATGTGCCCATGCCTGCATGGGTGCGACATGGTGCGGGACCTTCCGCCCCCTCTCGGGTGGTTCAACAGGATGGAACCAACTGGGTGTTACTCAACACCTGCAAAATGCACAACTGCGGTGACAATCACCTCATCATATTGTTTAACCCGCCGACCCGTGAAATTTATGGCTTGGCGCAGTTAAACAAGAAAACCGTTTGGCTGGGCAAGCCGAACGATGCTCAAAAAGCACTTCTGAACACACAATAATCATTTATGAGCGCGTGCGTGCTACAAGTGAAACAAGCGATACAAGTTAATACAGCGCGACGCATTTTTTAACCCAATGACAGCACAAAATGACTGAACACCAATCACATACGCCCGAAGGCATGATCGAAGAACGCGACGAAAACGCGATTATGGCCGAGCGCCGCAGTAAATTAACCGCTTTGCGCGAGCAGGGCGTGGCATTCCCGAACGACTTTGTACCGGCACACCGCGCGCAACCTTTGCAAGAGCAGTTTGCCAACACCACGCGCGAAGAACTCGAAGCGCAAAACGTACAAGTTTCTATCGCCGGTCGCATGATGCTCAAGCGCGTCATGGGCAAAGCCAGCTTCGCCACGGTACAGGACGGCACGGGGCAAATTCAGTTTTACATCAACGACAAAGGCGTGGGCGAAGACATCCATGCCGCGTTCAAACACTGGGACATGGGCGACATCGTGGCCGCCGAAGGGACTTTGTTCAAAACCCAACACGGCGAATTATCCGTACGCTGCGCGAAACTGCGCCTGTTGAGCAAATCGCTGCGTCCATTACCGGACAAATTCCACGGACTGGCCGATCAAGAGCTGAAATACCGTCAGCGCTACGTTGATCTGATTGTCTCGCCGGAAACGCGTGCTACCTTCATCAAGCGTACCAAAGCGATGAACGCCGTGCGCGATTTTATGGTTGAAAACGGCTTTATGGAGGTGGAAACGCCGATGTTGCACCCGATTCCGGGTGGTGCTTCGGCCAAACCGTTCACTACGCACCACAATGCGCTGGATATGCAAATGTTCCTGCGCATTGCGCCTGAGTTGTATTTGAAACGCTTGGTCGTTGGCGGTTTTGAGCGCGTGTTTGAAATCAATCGCAACTTCCGCAACGAAGGCGTTTCGCCGCGCCACAATCCCGAATTCACCATGATGGAATTCTACGCGGCCTATACCGACTATCGCTGGCTGATGGACTACACCGAGCAACTGCTGCGCGAGGTCGCCGTGCGTGCGACCGGCAGCGCCAATCTGACGTATCAAGGCAAGGAGCTGGATTTATCCAAGCCGTTTGACCGCTTGACCATCATTCAAGCGATTGAAAAATACGCGCCGGAATACATCGGCTCACCGTTTGATGATACCGACTTTTTGCGTGGCGAATTGCGCAAACACGGCGTGACCATGGACGATCCGCAGGTGAAAAACGCCGGTTTGGGTGCGTTGCAATTGATGCTGTTTGAAGAAGTCGCCGAGCACCTGCTGTGGCATCCGACCTTCATCATCGACTATCCGGTGGAAGTGTCGCCATTGGCGCGCGCATCCGACACCGTGGCGGGCATCACCGAACGCTTTGAGTTATTCATGACCGGCCGCGAAATCGCCAACGGCTTTTCCGAGTTGAACGACCCCGAAGATCAAGCCGCACGCTTTATGGCGCAGGTCGCGGCGAAAGACGCGGGCGATGACGAAGCAATGTTCTACGATGCCGACTATATCCGCGCACTCGAATACGGTATGCCGCCGACAGGTGGCTGCGGGATCGGGATTGACCGTCTGATCATGCTTTTGACCGATAGCCCGAATATTCGCGATGTGCTGCTGTTCCCGCATATGCGGAAAGAAGACTGATGGGGCAACTGTCTCTTGATAAAGTTAACCCAATGAACTTTAAAAGCCAATTGAGTTCACATATTGTAAGCGTCTGGGTGACTTTATATATTGCGGTGTTTTTAAATGCGCTGATTTTTTGGCGTCATTTGGATATACGCTCGGAAACGTCAATTGCAGTTACTGCGTTGTCTGTTGTGGGCTTGTCTTCTGCCACGTTTGTGTTGCTTTCTTTGGCCAGAATGTTTGGCCGGCGCTTTTATAAAGCCTTTGCTGGTTTTTTAATATTGAGCTCTGCCGCAGCGGCTTTTTATATGATCGTTCATCATGTGGTCATTGGCTACGGTGTGATTGCGTCGGTTTTGACCACTGATGTGGATTTGCATGGGGAGCAATTTGGTGCGCGTTTTATTACTTGGATGGTACTGTTGGGAATTGTACCGACCATAATGGTTTGCTTATGCCAACTGGATCAGGCGGCAAAGGGGCGTAAGCGGACAGTAGCGTATACCTTGATCGCCATTATTACTGCTGTATGCAGTTTTAAAACCATGGATGCAATCGAGCGTCATGAAGCAAAGCAGAAAAATACTTTTGCACCGAGCCCGTCAGGACGCATTGCGCATACGTACTTGCCATCCAACTGGTTGTCTGCATTGGGTTTATTTGCTTATGAGAAGTTTAAATCAGCAGAGGATGCGCAACTGTTGGATCCGGCTCAGAAGTTTGCTTATTCGGCTCCTGTTGATTTGGCCGATGCTTATGTGGTTTTCGTCTTGGGTGAGACAACCCGTTCGGATCATATGGGTTTGTTGGGTTATGCACGTAACACCACCCCAAAATTGCAACAGGAAACGAATTTGTTTGCATTTCGCGGTGTTTCCTGTGATACCGCGACCAAGCTGTCTTTGCGCTGTATGTTTGTCCGACCAGAGGGCGTGTCTGATAATGAACAACGCAGTTTGACGCAAAAAAATGTATTTTCCGTATTGCGTCATTTAGGATTTAGTATCGAGTTGTTTTCCTTGCAAAGCGAAGTCTGGTTTTACCGTAATGTCCATGCGAATGACTATAAAATTCGTGAAATGATTGCGGCGCAGATGTCAGACTCCAAACGTAGAATCGATGATCGCGTTCTCAATGAGCAGGTGCTCGAGTCTCTGAAAAAGTACCCTAAAGGAAAGCATGTGATCGTACTGCACACCAAGGGTTCTCATTATGCCTATAGTGAGCGTCATCCCGAGTCGTTTGCACAGTTTAAGCCTGAATGTAAAAGCAATGATGCCGCTTGTTCATTGGATGCGTTAATCAACTCTTTTGATAACTCGGTGCTTTATGTAGACACGATGTTGTCCGAGTTGTTGGATATTTTGCGTGATAAGAAGGCGATTGTGTTTTACACCTCGGATCACGGCGAATCATTGTCTGAAAATATGCATTTTCACGCGACGCCAAGGAAAAAAGCACCCGCAGAACAATTTCGTGTCCCTTATTTAGTGTGGATGAGTGACTCCTTTAAAACAGCTTCTCCGGCTAATGAACAAGCGTTTGCTAATCTGCAACAATTGCAAAGTCAGCAAGCCATTCTGCCTCATCAAACCTTGTTCGCATCTATCCTGGGTTGCGCAGGGATTACCTCTTCCTCTGAAGGAGGGATTGTACCCACTCAAAATATTTGCAACTCATCGTTTGAAGTCGATCCGTCGGCCAATATGCTGCCCAGCAGGCAACAACCTATTTACCCTTGATTAAATATGCATATCGTATACCGCCCATCTTTACAGGAAGCACCGCCATCTGCCCTCACCATTGGTAATTT
>CAZCYS010000120.1:0-4171 GCA_964502825.1 uncultured Hydromonas sp.
ACTCCTTAAATCAGTCGTTCCAGCTCAAGGTGAGCTCGTCATCGGTCTCGTCAATATGACCGGTCAGGGTAATCAGGTACACGTGCAACTCTTGTAAATCGAACTTGCGACCGAGTTGCTCTTCTACCGTTTCGCGTTTGACGACCATGCTTTTTTCGGCATTGATTTTGATCATGCCGGGATGATCTTCGTATTCGGCGTGCGGGTTGTCCGCCAAAATCGCTTCGACCAAACCGTGCGTCTCATTGGTTTTTTGCAAAGCTAAAAATACTTTGGACATATCTGTCTCCTGTAACAGCGTGACCGAATCACACGCCTAATTTTTGTAAACGCGCGCTCAATTGTGCGCGGCCATCCGCCACTGCCTGCGCACCCGCATCGCCGAGCGCCAATTGCGCCAATGGCAACAGGGCTTGCGCTGCGCTGTCGGCGTAGTGTTGCACCCACGCTTTGAGCGTTTCTGCATTTTCGGCGGATTCAGCCGCTGCGATTTTGATTTGCGCATCAACGAATTTCACGGTTTCGGCATACCAGTCGTTTTGGAAACGCACCATCAGCGACAGGCCTGTACCCAGTTTTTCGCTCATGTGATGCTCGTACACGCCATAAATCAGTGGGAACAGCAGGCCATCGAGCACCAAGTTTTGCGCGACGAACAGCTCGAACCAGTCTTGCACCACGAAGCTATCCTCAACGTATTTGCGCAAACCTTGCCATGCCGCATCGTTCAGCCATGCCTGTTTGCCCTGCTCAATCGCTTCGGGACCAGCCACCAACAAGCCCATGCGCGTGATGTATTGCGCAATCGCCAATTGATCCATGCCCAAAAACAAGCACGGCTGGGTGATGATCGTGCCGTAACCGTAGGCGCACATCGCCGCGTTGTTCATATTGCTGCCCCACGCGACATGGCGCAACGGCACCATGACCGCGAGCACATTCGCTTTGTCCGCATCCGACCAGCGTTCCACCAAATTGCGCGTCTCTACGAACTCGAAATCAGCCTCGGCGGTTTCCTGCATTTTCGCGCGGGCGATTACGTAGCTGCCGTAGTAGAACTGGCGCGGGTCGCGGAAACTGTACCAATCCTTCATCTTGATTTTCGTGCGCGAAGCGTCAAACACCTCGTGCTCAGGATCCCAATACGGGCGATAGTGGAAATTGGTGACCGCCTGCACGTCATAGGACGCCTCTTGATAACGGCTGGCGGGCTTGTCCCCAAAACGCCGCGCAATGTGGTCGTAGGTTTGGCGCAAAGGTTTGATCTGAACGGTTCTTAAATCAATCTGCATTTTTGTTCTCCTCCAAAGATGCTTTGACAGTTTGTTGGACATCCCGCAAACGCCAGTGCAATTCGCCCTCAGGCTGATGCACAACCGGCTTATTCGCTACGCCATCCTCGCTCGGTAAAAATACCACTTGGTTGCGTGCGCAAAATTCGATGAATGCCAACGCGGGCAAAATCAACTCAACAAAGATTTCAGGCTCACCCACGGAGAACTCAAAACTGATTAAACCATTGGCGCGAATATCAGCAACGCGCACCCATTTTCGATTCGGATCAAACGTATTTGGATGGTTCATGGCTTGTCTCCATTTCGGGTTATACCCAACCCATTGAATTGTATTTATCGGTATTGATGTTCTTGGAAGATACGCCATTCAACAATACCTGTAAAATTCATTTTTTGGATAGTACAATACCGATTAGGTATTTATAAGAAAACTCATCCGACCGATTCAGGTAGATGCAAGCCAGCCGCCGCACAATGGACTCATCGCAATCAAGGAGACAAAGCCATGTTGGAACTCAGGCAAATCAAGTATTTTCTGGTGCTGGCGCAAGAGCTGAATTTTTCGCGCGCCGCCGAACGGCTGTTCATCACCCAGCCGCCGTTGACGCGGCAGATTCAGCAATTGGAAGAACACTTGGGCGTGCAACTCTTCCTGCGCAATAACAAAAGCGTCACGCTGACCGTTGCCGGCAAATCTTTCCTCGAAGAAGCGCAGAAAATCATGGTGCTGGTACACGAATCCGAAAACCGCACGCGCTTGGTCAATGACGGCAAAGTCGGTTTGCTCAACATCGGTATTTTCGGCTCGGCGATTTTTAACGACATCCCGCAACTGCTGCTGACCTTTCGCACGCGCTATCCCGAGGTCAACATCGGCCTGTACCAGATGAGCAAGGCCGAACAAATTCACGCGCTGCGCACCAATCAAATCACCATCGGTTTCAACCGCCGTCTGCCGGTGGAACAAGACATCATGGTCGAAACCGTCTACTTCGAGCCACTGATCGTCGCCATTCACGCCAACAGCGAACTGGCGCAGTACGAGCGCATTCACTGCCAACATCTGCAAGGCAAGCCGATCATCCTCTACCCGAACGCCACGCGCCCGAGTTTTGCCGACACTGTGATTGCCTTTTTGCGCGACAACCACGTCGATGTGCAATACACGCAAGAGGCGCCCGACGTCGTCACCGCGCTGGCGCTGGTGTCCTCAGGCTTTGGCGCGTGCATCACGCCCGAATCGGCCAGCCGTTTGAGTTTGCCCAATGTGTTGTACCGCAAAATCGATATTGAACCGCAACCCACGGTTGAGCTGGCCTGCCTCTACCGTCGCGGTGACGACAATCCGGTATTGCACAATTTTCTGGATGTCATTCGCCACTACAAACATCAGGATATTTGACGCCGCCGTTGAGTCCTTTTGAACCCGCTCAAAAAAATGGGCTCACCTTGCAAACTGATTGGAGTTTCTGTGTATTATGGGCTCATTCGTGCCCATCATTCGCATGAAATATTGATCGTTCGATCGTTTTTGTTATCCGTATGTTCCTGAAAGGGTAAATCATGTCTGTAAACTTATTGGACTTAGCCAAATCATCACTGACCCCCATCTTGATCTCCAAAGCCGGTTCTTTATTCGGCTTGGATGAAGGCATCGCCTCCAAAGCACTGGGCGCAGTATTGCCGACTTTATTGTCCGGCGTATTGAATAAATCATCCACACCGCAAGGCGCGGACAGCTTGCTCAACGCCATCAAAGACGACAGCGTCGACAGCAATATCGTGAACAACTTATCCAGCCTGCTCGGCAGCGAATCCGGCGTGCAGACATTGGGCACGCAAGGCGGTAAATTGCTCGGTTTCCTGTTTGGTGACAAAGCCAGTGGCTTGGGCGAACAAATCGCCAGCATCGCCGGCGTTTCTGCCGAATCCTCCACTGGCATCAAAGGTCTGACCGCATTGGCCGCACCGGCATTGTTCGGCCTGCTCAAAAACCAAGTACTGGGTAGCAACCTGAATGCATCCGGCCTGAGCGCCCTGCTCGCCAACCAAATTCCATATCTTGAAAAAGCATTGCCTGCGCAAGTGGCTCAATGGCTCGGCTGGGGTTCGCTCGGCAGTTTCTTTGGCGGCATCGCCTCCAAATTCGGCAGCGCTCTCGGCGCCGCAGGCAGCGCCGCCACAGCGGCTACTACCGCTGCAACCGCTGTGGGCAGTACCGCTCTGGACACCGGCAAAAAATCCGGCGGCATTCTGAAATGGCTGATTCCATTGCTCCTATTGGGCGCAGTCGCTCTGTGGGCATTGCGCTCATGCGGCGCACCGAAGCCACACGATGCACCACCTCCTCCGCCACCGGCACCGACTGCGGGTGCAACGCCAGCAGCGCCTCCTGCGCCACCAGCCGCTCCTGCCGTACCATTTGATGCCAAGGCCGCCATTGCCGCCGCGCAAGGCAAATATGACGCCGCACTCAAGGCGCTGGAAGGTTCTGGCAAGTGCGATGCGCCTGCTTTGGCCAACGCATTGAGCCTGTATGTGGTCAATTTCGCCTCAGGCTCGGCCGCTTTGCCAATCGGTGACGTGGCTGAGTTGAAAAAAGCCGTTCCGGCGTTGAAACTGTGTGCCAAAGACAATGTGAAACTGGTTGTGGTGGGTCACACCGACAACGTCGGTAACCCTGCGGCCAACCAAAAATTGTCCGAAGCGCGCGCCAACGCACTGAAAGCCTTGTTCGTGGGGCAAGGCTTGCCAGCCGCCATGTTCGCCGCCAGCGGTAAAGGCGACACGGAGCCGGTGGGCGACAACAAAACCGAAGAAGGTAAATTCAAAAACCGTCGCATTTCGTACAGCGCGATGTAATTGAATGTTGAAAA
>CAZCYS010000121.1:0-4143 GCA_964502825.1 uncultured Hydromonas sp.
CATATATAATATTTTGACAAGTACGCACATTTTTTATACTGTAAGATTCAAACACCATGGCACACAACAAAACCTCAAATACTGGCACAACGACTGAACAATACACCACGTTCTGCCCCGTCAACACCACGTTATCGGTGATCGGTGGCAAATGGAAAGTCTTGATTTTGTATCACTTGGTAGAACAGACTCAGCGATTTAACGAACTGCGTCGGTTATTACCTGAGATTACCCAGCGCATGCTGACCCTGCAATTGCGCGAGTTGGAAGAAGACGGGCTGATTCACCGCGAAGTTTATCCGGTCGTCCCGCCTAAAGTGGAATACTCACTGACCGATTTCGGGCGCACCCTGCTGCCGGTGATCGGCTCCATGCACCAATGGGGTGTGGAATATAGTCAAGAGTGCCAACGCATTCGACATGAAGCGTCGCAGTAAGTGAAGGTGTGTCGCCCAACAATGCGGGCATGTGAGAAAGTAAAAAAGTCCATCAAACAACTTATTCGGCTGCACTGCTCCATAGCACAACCCTTTTAGACGTTCAGTCTAAATTGCAGTGAAAACAAATGGCATGCATAAAGCCGGTCAATTGTGAAATTTACCTTCGCAATATTCAGCCTGCCAATCTTCGCTGATACTGAATAATACCAATGCCAAAAGAACCAGCAGAACCAAAGCTGCGCAAAGAAAAATCATTAGCATGTGTGCACCTGTCAAAATCGTGAGGTTACCCTCGATAGAATAAATGTGAAATATTCACATTTATTATTCTACGAGCTTTTCGTCTTTTTGCAAGGGAATTTTTCACATTTTTTAAATTTACACGCATACCCATTCAATTGAAATAAAACCACATCGAGTAAATTAATTGAAAACTGGGATATTTTCACATACAATGCATCACTCAAACCTCGCCTTACTTAGTATGCAGGCTTCTTTGACTGAGTATTCTTAGCGCGATTCACAATCATTTTTAAACATCATAATATCCATGAGCGTTCAACCCACCGCTACCGCCGCCTCCACGCTGGAGCATGCCCTGAGCATGATCGAGCCGCTGGCCTGCTGGTTAATTCGCTCGGGAGTAGGTTATACCGAATTTGCAACCGCGCTCAAAACCGTCTTTTTTGACGAGGCCAATAAAGAAGCGCAACGCATCGGACAAAAGCCAACGGATTCCGCCATCAGCCTGCTGGCGGGGATGCATCGCAAAGACATCAACGCACTGCGTCTGGCCAAAGAGCAAAATGTGCCCAAACATCGTTTGGTACGCAAATCCATCAGTATGTCGTCACAAGTATTGGGGCGCTGGCTGGCTAAAGAGTGGCCGCACAGCATTCCTGTACAAGATGCTCCCATTAGTTTTGACACTTTGGTACGCGCCATTTCAAACGACAAGCACCCACGCTCGGTACTCCAAGAGTTAGAACGTCTGGGGGCCGTTCGCGTCGAGAATGATCAGGTTCACCTTTTAAAACAAGCATTTATTCCCAAGGCCTCAACCTTGGAGGCGCATGATATTTTTGCTGCCAATATTGCCGATCATTTGGCCGCAGGTGTGCACAATTTAACCCAAGCGAATGCCAATGACGATGCCAATACCTCAGGCAACGAATCAGGCAATGAAACACAATTCATCGAACAAAGCGTATTTGCCGATGAGCTGACCGAAGCATCAACCCAAAAGTTGCGCCAGCTATCGGCACAGGCATGGCAACAAATCATGCGTGATATTTTGGAGCAAGCGATCCTGTTAAATGAACAAGACGCCGATCAACCGGAAGCAACGCACCGATTCCGAGTGGGTCTGTACGCCTATGCCACCGAAGATCTCTCGCAGAAAGACGATTCACAATGAACGCCCTATTCGTCACCCCTCACATAAAGCCCAATGGCATCGAGAACTCGGTAGCAACAGCAGTATTTCCTGCACAACCGGCACACTTGATCAATTTGCCGAAAGCAACCGCTATAAACTCAGCACCCATGAGCAGTGGCACGTCCGTCTCAACACCCGTCAAAGGCAAACTGCCCTTTACAAATACTGAGATAGAAGCCAGCGAAACTGACCTATTTTTTATTGAAACTCGCAACGCAAACACATACCCCATCAGCTCAACGCCGTCTATTCTCATGCCAAGCACTGCACTGTCTACGGATGGTGCGATCGCCGCCGTCGGAACGGGCGGTACAGGTGCGATCGGTGCGGGACTGATCGAGCAGCTACCTATTGCCGCAGTGGGTACGGGTGGAACGGGTGGAGTGGATACAGGCGTCATTACCGCGCCAAAACCACCAACACAGCCCGTACACACACCAACCACTTCAATCATTTTGGCTGATAATGCTGCTGCGATGCACGATCCGCTGAATAGCCCCCTCATACCAGCACGCGTCGAACTCTCGCCCATTTTCAATGTATCAATGAGCAACCCTTTCAGCGAGACAATTGGTTACACGAACGATGAAAATGCTCCAATGAATGAACCGACAGGCGATACGGTTGCGGTCTACTTACCGCGTCATAATGCCATCACCCAAATCATTCAGCATGCGAACAATGAACAAAGCCCTGTTGAACCGGCAGCACAAACCAGTGATGCCACGCCGATGCTGTGTGGTACCGCAGAGACAGGGGCTTTGTCGGTACAAATCTATGACAATGGCGAATTGATTGGCTCCACAGCGGTTGAATCCAATGGCACATGGACATTTACCCCCGATCATTCGCTGTCCAATGGTGCGCACAGCTTTCATATCAGCAGCGTTGATGTCGCAGGGCAGGTTCAAAGCACGTCAGCACTATGGCATATCACCATTGACACCTCTGGGCAAAACCCGTCTGTGAATACAAATGCCACCACACATGGTGACAATGCGCTGTCTGTACACTACATACTGGACTCCGGTCTGATTTTTGACAGTTCTGAGTTGAGCCATGAGCTGTGGACACCGGTACAGCAAGGCGCCACCTTCGCCACTGCCACACCTGAACCGATGCAGCACACTCATTTTGAAGCGAGTTCAACCCTCAGCTACATGGCCGTTCATGTTGAAGACAGCAATTTCATGCTGATAACCTCATCACACTATTAAACGAATGTAGTCAAAAAGCAAAAATCAGGTTACAATCCACGCCATGAAAACCGCAAACCGCCCTTCTTTCGATTCAAACACAACCGCCGTTCAAATGAACGTCTGTGGTCGTTGGCAAGTTTTGCGATGGTGTTTAGGCTCTTGGCGCTAAATCTGTTTTCGCACGCGCCACAAGGACTAAACACAACCGCCCGAACAAGCTCGGCGGTTTTTTTATAGCCAAAATTTGAATTCGAATCGAGAACCCCATGTTAAACAAAACCCAATTCACCGAACTGGCACAGCAAGGATACAACCACATTCCGCTGTCGCTGGAAACCTTCGCCGATCTGGACACACCGCTGTCCATCTATCTGAAACTGGCGAACGCGCCGTACAGCTACTTGCTCGAATCAGTCATTGGCGGCGAGCGCTCAGGTCGTTACTCCATCATCGGTCTACCCTGCCGTCAACGAATCACCCAATCCGACGGCGTGATACGCGAATTTATCGGCGAGCGGTGCGTCGCCGAACACGTCAATACCGATTTATTCGAATTCACCCGCGCCTTTTTGCAACGCAAAAATGTACCGAAACTCGATGGCCATGCGCGCTACAGCGGCGGTTTGGTCGGCTATTTCGCCTACGACACCGTGCGCGAAATCGAGCACAAGCTCGCGCACAGCACACCGCCGGACGATGTCGGCATTCCCGATTTGCACCTGATGCTGTCCGAAGAGTTGGCCGTGGTGGACAATCTGCTGGGCAAAGTCTACCTCACGGTCTACGCCGATCCGTCCGAGCCGAATGCCTACGAGCACGCGCAAGCACGTTTGCAAACCATGCTCGATGCCCTGCGTCGTCCGGCGGTCTTGCCCGTCAGTCCGGCGGTCGCCGAACACGACAGTCGTTCAGATTATGGCGAAGCCGCATTCAAAGCAGGCGTGCAGCGTTGCAAAGACTACATCTCCGCAGGCGACTGCATGCAAGTGGTGCTGTCGCAACGCACACAACGCCGTTTTGAGGCCGAGCCGATCAATCTGTATCGCGCCCTGCGCGCGCTCAATCC
>CAZCYS010000122.1:0-4115 GCA_964502825.1 uncultured Hydromonas sp.
ACCATTACAAATCCAACAACAATCGCGCAGGGTCTTCTAAAGCATCTTTCATCGCGACCAAACCGAGCACTGCTTCGCGACCGTCGATGATACGGTGATCATACGACATGGCGAGGTAGTTCATCGGGCGAATCACGATCTGGCCATTTTCCACCACCGGACGATCTTTAGTCGCGTGTACGCCGAGAATCGCAGATTGTGGCGGGTTGATAATCGGCGTGGACATCATCGAGCCGAAGGTGCCGCCGTTGGAGATGGAGAACGTGCCGCCGGTCATTTCTTCGAGCGTCAGTTTACCATCGCGTGCTTTGACACCAAATTCGGCGATTTGTTTTTCAATATCAGCCAAGCTCAGTTGATCGGCATTGCGAATGATCGGCACCACCAGACCACGTGGCGAACCGACCGCGATACCGATATCAAAATAGCCGTGGTATACGATGTCGTTGCCATCGACCGAGGCGTTAAGTACCGGATATTTTTTCAATGCGGCCACTGCGGCTTTAACAAAGAAGCCCATGAAACCGAGTTTAACGCCGTGTTCTTTTTCAAATTTTTCTTTGTACTTAGCACGCAAGTCCATTACCGGCTGCATATTGACTTCGTTGAACGTGGTCAAAATCGCATTGGTGGACTGTGATTGCAATAAGCGCTCGGCCACGCGTGCACGCAGACGACTCATCGGTACGCGTTGTTCAGGACGATCGGCCAATACGTCGGCGATGCTGATCGGCGGGCGCACTTGCGGCAATGCACTGCCCAGTGCAACCGCTGGAATCGCGGTGCTGACCGGTGCTGCGGCTTTGGCTGCAGGAGCAGACGCATTCATGGCATCGGCTTTGGTCACTCGGCCATCTTTGCCCGTGCCTTTGACATCAGAGACTGACACACCTTTTTCTGCCAAAATTTTGCTGGCTGCCGGCATGGCGATGCCTGCTGCTTTTTCGCTGATCGGCTCACCGGCCATTGGGCGTACTTCGGTCACAACAGCAGGTGCTGGCTCTGGTGTTGCGGTACCGACGGATACACCGGTTTTGGCTTCTTCTTTATCGCTGGCGCTGGCCGCTTCGGTGTCGATTTTAGCGATCAGTTGACCGCTGGTAACGGTCGCGCCGTCCGCAGCGATGATTTCGACCAACAGGCCGGACGCCGGTGCGGGCAGTTCGAGTACGACTTTGTCGGTCTCTACATCAATCAGGTTTTCGTCGCGTTTGACCGCTTCGCCGATTTTTTTGTTCCACGTGAGCAAGGTCGCTTCTGCAACCGATTCGGAGAGCTGGGGAACAACCACTTCAATAATTGCCATTTTTAATATCCTTAAAAATTCTTCAAAAAGTAAAACCCTACTTTTTGGTTTAATTTGGGAATTTTGTCAGGGTGTCTCCCTGACAAAATTTAAGATCAAAACCGTACGGTTATTTTTTCAACCAAGACTTTGGCTTACCAAACGCGGTTTGCAACAGGTTTTTCAGTTGCTCATAGTGTTTGGCGTAGTAGCCGACCGCAGGAGATGCCGATGACGGACGGCCTGCGTAGCCGAGTTTTTGCCCTTCTTCCAGATTTTCAAACAGGTTGTGCTGAATCTGGAACCAAGGCCCTTGGTTTTGTGGTTCGTCTTGCACCCATACAATTTCTTCGAGCTCAGGATATTTTTTCAGCTCGGCCGCAAATGCTTTATGCGGGAATGGGTACATTTGTTCCACACGAATAATCGGAACGTTTTGGTCTTTCTCTTCACGGCGCGCCGCGATGAGGTCGTAATACACGCGACCTGAACACACCAAAACGCGTTCAACCTTTTTCGGATCAACCGTAACGGTTTTGTCCACTTCGCCAATGATGGTTTGGAAACCACCTTTGGACAATTCGGTCAAATCAGAAATCGCTTCTTTGTGACGCAGCAGCGATTTCGGTGTGAAAATAATCAACGGTTTGCGGAAATCGGCCACCATCTGACGACGCAGGATGTGGAAAATTTGCGCCGGCGTGGTTGGCTGAACTACTTGCATATTATTGTCCGCGCACAGTTGCAAATAGCGCTCAATGCGTGCGGATGAGTGCTCCGGCCCTTGACCTTCGTAGCCATGCGGCAACATTAAAGTCAAAGCGGACAATCGTCCCCATTTCACTTCGCCGCTGGAGATAAACTGATCAACCACCACTTGCGCACCATTGGCAAAGTCACCGAACTGCGCTTCCCAAATCACCAATGTATTCGGCGCGGTGCTGGAATAGCCGTATTCAAACGCCATCACCGCTTCCTCGGACAATACCGAGTCAATCACAGTGAATTCACCTTTGTCGGTCACATGCTGCAACGGAATGTAAGTACCTTTGTCCCACGACTCGCGCTCTTGGTCATGCAACACCGCGTGGCGATGCACGAACGTGCCACGACCCGAGTCCTGTCCGGTGATGCGCACATCGTAGCCATTGGCCAACAAAGATGCGAACGCCAAATGCTCCGCCATACCCCAATCCAGAGGCATATCGCCGCTGGCCATCAGGCTGCGGTTTTTAATCAAAGTTGCGACCAGCGGGTGCATTTTGAAGCTGTCTGGAATCGTGGTGATCTTTTCACCCAAGCGTTTCAACTCGGTTAAATTGATACCGGTGTTATTCGCATCCACCCATTTTTTACCCAAATAGCGAGACCAATCATTGGCGAACATGTGCTTGTGGTTGGTCAAAATCGAGGTGTTATAGTGTTTGCCCTCATCCATCGATTTGCGATACTCTTCCACGAATTTATCCGCTTCGCCTTCTTTGAGCACGCCTTGCGTGGTCAATTTTTCAGCGTACAAAGCGCGCGTGCCCGGATGTTTGCCGATGGATTTGTACATCAGCGGTTGGGTCAATGCAGGCGTGTCTTGCTCGTTGTGGCCGAGTTTACGGAAACACACGATGTCAATCACCACGTCTTTTTTGAAGCGCTTGCGGTAATCCAAGGCCAACTCAGTTGCCCAAACCACCATTTCAGGATCGTCACCGTTCACGTGCAACACCGGCGCTTCGATCATTTTCACCACGTCCGAGCAGTACAAAGTCGAACCTTTGTCGCGCGGATCCGAGGTGGTGAAGCCAATTTGGTTGTTAATCACAATATGAAGCGTGCCGCGTGTGCCGTAGCCGCGCGTTTGTGCCAGATTCAAGGTTTCCATCACCACGCCTTGACCGGCAAATGCGGCATCGCCATGCACCTGCACCGGCAGAACTTGCTCACCCGTTTCATCGCCGCGGCGATCTTGACGCGCGCGCGCGGAGCCTTCCACCACCGGGTTGACGATTTCCAAATGCGACGGGTTGAACGCGAGGTTCAAATGCACCGGACCGCCCGGCGTGGACACATCGCTGGAGAAGCCTTGGTGGTATTTCACGTCACCGGCTGGCAAATCATCAACGTGCTTACCCTCAAACTCGGCAAACAGATCGGATGGATTTTTACCCAAGGTGTTGACCAATACGTTCAAGCGACCACGGTGCGCCATCGCAATGACGATTTCTTGAATACCTTGCGAGCCGCCGTGTTGGATCAACGCGTCCATTGCGGCAATAAAGCTCTCTCCACCTTCGAGCGAGAAACGTTTCTGACCGACGTAGCGGGTATGCAGATAGCGCTCCAAACCTTCGGCTTCGGTCAACTCCAGCAAAATGCGGCGTTTTTGATCCATGCTGAATGATGGCGTGGATTGGCATGACTCAATGCGTTCTTGCCACCAGCGTTTTTCAACCGGATCGGAAATGTACATGTACTCCGCACCCAGATTCGAGCAGTAGGTTACGCGCAAAGCGTGAATCAAATCACGCAAGGTCATTTCCTCTTGACCGAAATACGTGTTATTCACCGTGTAGGTGTTATCCATATCGGCTTCGGTAAAGCCGTAGAATGCGGGGTCTAACTCAGGAATTTCAGGACGGTCGCGGCGTTTGAGTGGATCAAGATTCGCCCAGCGCGCGCCCAATACGCGATACGCGGCGATCAGAGACTGCACCGCTACTTGCTGCTTACCACCGCCGCTGCCGACGTTGGCTGCTTGCCACGCGAGGAATTTGTTTTGTTTGGCGCGTTGTGCGAATGATTCAATCACCGGCGCGTGTGCGACGTCGGTTGTCTC
>CAZCYS010000123.1:0-4065 GCA_964502825.1 uncultured Hydromonas sp.
ACATGAAACTCGTGTACCCAATCATGCAGACGCGTGTTGGACGAAATCAGCGGAATGATCGGACCTTCCATCTTGGACAAACCTTCGCGAATCTCACGCGCGCGCGCATCGTCGGCGAAATACGCCACCGCATCAAAATCATAAAATGCGGCAATGCTCGCGTCGCTCAACTCGTGCGCCGCACGGGTGTAGCGCGCCAATTCGGGTGCGTCTTTGAGCGCCTCCTCCAGCATCAAATGCGGCACGATGGCGCGGTTGTGCGTGGCCGAGGCCAACACGATTTGTTGCTCCACATCCTTGAGGCTTGGCCCCAGACACAGCACCTCGCCGCGACCGCGTACGCGGTAGATGTTGCGCTCACCGGTCGGGCTGTCGAGTGAGACGCCGTCCCACGGCAGTTGACGCGCGGTCAGGATGTCGGTGTAGGTGGCGTTGTCGTCCTCATGCAGATGCGCCAGTGCAGTCAGATACAAAGGTCCACCCGCTTTCGGGCCGGTGCCTGACAAACCACAGCCACCGAACGGTTGACAGCCGACCACCGCACCGATTTGGTTGCGGTTGACGTAGATATTGCCCACGTGCGCACGACCGGTCAACTCCTGCGCGCGGCGCTCAATGCGCGTGTGCAGACCGAGCGTGAGGCCGTAGCCTTGTGCGTGTACGTCGTCCAAAATCTTTTCCAAATCGTGCGCGTCAAAGGTCGCAAAATGTACGATTGGGCCGAACATTTCTTCGCCCAGATCGGCGATGCCGTTGACCTGAACCAAGGTCGGCGCGATGAAATGACCGCGTGCGGCGTGTTCAGCCGGAACGGCCTTTTGGTGCAGCACTTGGCCGTTCGCTTGGCGTTGGTCAATATAGCTTTGTAATTTTTTCTGCGCCACTTCGTCAATCACCGGACCGACGTCGGTGGTCAAATCCGCCGGATCGCCGATCACGAGGCAATCCATCGCGCCTTTGAGCATGGTCAGCAGTTTGTCAGCGATGTCTTTTTGTACGTACAGCATGCGCAGCGCCGAACAGCGCTGCCCCGCGCTTTGGAAGCCGCTGGTGATGATGTCGCGCACTGCTTGCTCTGGCAAGGCGGTGGAGTCAACGATCATGGCGTTCAAGCCACCGGTTTCGGCAATCAGCAACGAACTCGGCGCGGTGTGGTCGGCCAAGGCGCGATGAATGCGCTGCGCCGTTGGCATGGAGCCGGTGAAGCACACGCCCGCCACGTCCGGATGCGAGGTCAGCGCTGCGCCGATGTCAGCGCCGTGCCCTTGCGCGAGGATCAATGCGTCTTGCGGCACCCCCGCTTCGTGCATCAATTGCACCGCGCGTTCAGCGACCAATGGCGTTAATTCAGCCGGTTTGGCAATCACCGCGTTGCCCATGACGAGGCTGGCGACAATTTGCCCGGCAAAAATCGCCAGTGGGAAGTTCCACGGCGAGATGCAGACCATGACGCCGCGTGATTCGAGCGGGTTTTGTGTGTACAACTGGCGCGCCTGCGCGGCGTAGTAGTAGCAAAAATCCACCGCTTCGCGCAGCTCGGCCACCGCGTCCGCCCACGATTTGCCTGCTTCGCGCGTGAGCAAGGCGAGCAGCTCGGTGGTGTTGGCCTCGAATAAGTGTCCGATGCGCTCCAAAATCTCGGCGCGCTCTTGCACCGGGCGTTGCGCCCACGCGCCTTGCGCTGCTTGCGCTCGCGCCATCAGCTCTGGCACTTGCTCTGGTTCGGTGCGCACGACGTGACCGATGATGTCGGCGGTGTTGGCCGGATTGTGGCTGGCCATCCGCTGTGCGCCCTCTGCCTGAATGGCGGGACGGCTTTGCCAATACTGTGCGCGTTCAGCCATCAATTGGTCTAAAACCACACGTTGGCTCAGATCAAAGCCGCGCGAATTTTGGCGTTGACGGAACAGTTCTGCCGCCGGACGCACGGGGTTTTCGACCAGCTCGTCGCTCGCTGCCAAAATGCGTTCGGCGCGGGTAATCGGGTCGGATGCAACGTCCGCCGCAGGAATGTCGAGGTTGGCGATCTGATGTACAAACGAGCCGTTCGCGCCGTTTTCCAGCAGGCGGCGCACCAGATACGACAGCAGATCGTGGTGGTGGCCGACCGGTGCGTAAATGCGGCAGCGGTAGAGGTTTTGATTTTTGGCGATTTCGTGCAGCGCCTCACCCATGCCGTGCAGACGTTGGAATTCGTAGTGGATGAAGTGCTTCTGATCGTTAATCAAATGCAAAATCGCGCTCACGGTGTGGGCGTTGTGCGTGGCGAACTGCGCGTAGATGCGGTCATTCATGGACAACAGCAAACGTGCGCACGCCAGATATGAGACATCGGTGAACGATTTGCGCGTGAATACGGGGAATGTGTTCAGCCCCAGCACTTGCGCGCGCTTGATTTCCGCGTCCCAGTACGCACCTTTGACCAGACGCACCATGATGTTGCGGTCGTGGGTTTGCGCCAATGCATACAGATGCTTGAGCACATACGGCGCGCGCGGATTGTACGCCTGCACCACGATGCCCAAACCTTTCCACTCGCGCAGCGTTTCGTCGCGCATGATGTGTTCGATAATCAGCATGGACAGTTCGAGTCGTTCAGCTTCTTCCGCGTCAATGTTCAGCCCCATATTGAAATCCGCCGCCAGATGCGCGAGTTTGAGCACTTCAGGCAACAATTCGCTCATCACAGTTTCGGTTTGTGCGACTTCGTAGCGCGGATGCAGTGCGGACAGTTTGATCGAAATACCCGGATTTTCGGCGATATTTTCGCGCTTGCAATGCTGACCAATCGCGATGATCGCGTCGCGGTAGGATTCCCAATAGCGCCGTGCGTCGTCCTTGGTTTTCGCGCCCTCGCCGAGCATGTCGTAGGAGTAGGTATAGCCTTTTTCTTGCAGCAGTTTGGCGTTGTCCAAGGCGTTTTCAATCGTCTGTCCGAGAACGAATTGACCGCCGAGTTGCTTCAAAATCTGCGCAAGGATTTTGTCAATCACCGGTTCGCCCACGCGGCGAATCAGGTTTTTCAGCGTGCCAATGACGCTCGCGCTGCGCTGCTCATCCAGCACCTGTTCGAGCAGGATCAAGCCGCGCGTAGCGGCGTTGACCACGGTGCTGTCCGATTGGTTTTTGTGCGCTGCCCAGTCTTTATCGGCGACTTTGTCTTCGAGCAGCGCCATTCGCGTGGCCACGTCGGGTACGCGCAATACGGCTTCGGCCAAGCTCATCAGCGCCAGACCTTCGGGGTTCGAGAGTTGGTATTCATTGAGCATCGCTTGCATCCAGCTCGGTGTTTTGATCTGGCGCACGGATTGAACCAGCTCCTGCGCATGCTCGGAGACTTGCTCGCGCGCCATGCCGTTCCAGTCAATTTGGCCGATGCGTTCGCGTACGATGGTAGGCTCGTGCTGGTAATCGGCGTGCAGCAGGGCGTGATAGGTTTGCTCAGGTGTGTATGGGTTTGGGGTGTTCATGGATACTCCGAATCGATCATTGATGCCCGAAGTGTAAACATTTGTCTTGATTAAATTCGCCAAAATATTTAAATTGTGTGGTTAAATTATTAATTATTTTTATTTTGAATAGATGAATTAACTATGAATGGCGAATTGAGCGGAGAATTTGACCGGATTGATGTTCAGATTATCGACATCCTGCGCACCGATGCACGCATTGCCAACACGCGTTTGGCCGAGCGTGTCGGCTTGTCACCCACTGCGACACAGGCGCGCGTGGAGCGGCTGATGCATAAAGGCGTGATTCGCTACTACGCGGCGGTAATTGATAACGGGAAACTGATGGGCGAGAACCTCGCGTTTGTGCAGGTGACGTTGAGTAATACCAGCGCGGCGGCGTTGCAAGAATTCAACCAAGCGGCGCACAAAATCGATGAAATCGAGGAGTGCCACATGGTCGCGTCGAATTTTGATTATTTGCTCAAGGTGCGTAGCCGCGATATGAACAGCTATCGGCATATCCTCGCTGAGCGCATTTCCAGCCTGCCGTATGTGCGCCACACCTCAACCTACATCGTGATGCAGGCGGTGAAGGATTTGGGCGTGGCGTAGT
>CAZCYS010000124.1:0-1905 GCA_964502825.1 uncultured Hydromonas sp.
CTTATTCACTGATTCACGACGATTTACCGTGCATGGATGACGATGATTTGCGACGCGGCCAGCCAACGGTACACATTGTTTACGGTGAGGCGCAGGCGCTGTTGGCGGGTGATGCCTTGCAAACGCTGGCGTTTGATGTGCTGGCGCATGAGCAACTGAATACGCAGTTGTCGGCACAAGCGCAGGTTGAGCTGATCCGTACTTTGGCACGTGCTTCGGGTGTTGCGGGTATGGCGGGTGGCCAGGCGATTGACTGCCATCACGTCGGTCAGGTGATGGCGAGTGAAACCATGCAGACCATGCATCGCTTGAAAACCGGCGCATTGCTGCACGCCAGTGTGATGATGGGTGCGATGTGCGGGCAAAATCCGCTGTTGCCGTTGCAAACCGCTGGATTATCGCGTTTTGCCGAGGATTTGGGCTTGCTGTTCCAAGTCGTCGATGATATTTTGGACGCGTCGCAAGACACCGCAACCTTGGGTAAAACGGCGGGCAAAGACGCTTCGGCGAATAAACCGACGTATGTTCAAGCCCTTGGCATTGACGGTGCGCGCGAGCACGCGCAAGCTTTGTACGAAGATGCGCTGATGAATTTGACTCAAATCAATACGGCATCCGAACACACGCAGGGCGTACAATGTTTGGCCGATTTGACCGCGTATTGCCATGAACGACTGTTTTAAACCACGACTAATTCACGATTAAGCCACGAAAGACTGTTTAAGGTCGCCAACGATTATTTTTAAACAACGATTATGAATAGCACAGCACACAACGCTCCGATTCTCCCCAACATAGCCTCACCGGCGGATGTGCGTACACTCTCGCGCGAGCAGCTCGGGCAATTGGCTGAGGAATTGCGCGCGTTTATCCTCAATTCGGTGGCGCAAACCGGCGGTCATTTGTCGTCCAACCTCGGTACGGTAGAACTGACCATTGCCCTGCATCATGTATTCAACACGCCGGATGACAAAATCGTGTGGGACGTGGGTCATCAAAGCTACGGTCATAAAATCATCACCGGACGACGCGAGCAAATGGCGCATTTGCGTCAAATCGATGGAATTTCCGGCTTTCCGAAGCGCGCAGAGTCGGAATACGACACCTTCGGCACGGGGCATTCCTCGACCAGCATTTCCGCCGCACTGGGCATGGCGGTTGCGGCGCGTGAACTGAAACAGCCGCAACGCCAGCACATCGCCGTGATCGGCGACGGCGCATTGACCGGCGGTATGGCGTTTGAAGCGATGAACAACGCGGGCGTGACCGAGGGTATCAATTTACTGGTGATTTTGAATGACAACGATATGTCGATTTCACCGCCCGTCGGTGCGCTCAATCGCCATTTGGCGAAAATCATGAGCGGTCGCTTGGTCTCCGGCGCACGCGAAAAACTCAAGCAGGTGTTACAGGGTGCGCCGGGCGTGCTCGAATTCGCGCGGCGTTTCGAGGAGCATACCAAGGGCATGTTCGTACCCGCCACGATGTTTGAGGCTTTTGGTCTGAACTACATCGGGCCGATTGACGGGCATGATTTGGACTCGTTGATTCCAACGCTCAACAACATCAAACAACTCGGCGGCGTGCAGTTTTTACACGTCGTCACCAAAAAAGGTAACGGCTATCCGTATGCCGAGCAAGACCCGATTTCCTACCACGGTCCGGCCAAATTCGATCCGAGTTTGGGCATTGTCCGTATCGAAACGCCGGATGCGCCGGTCAAACAAACCTTTACCCAAGTGTTTGGTCGCTGGATTTGCGATATGGCCGAGGCGGACGATCAACTCATCGGCATCACGCCGGCGATGCGCGAAGGCTCGGGTCTGGTCGAATTCGAGGCCAAATTTCCGACGCGCTATTTTGACGTGGGCATTGCTGAGCAACACGCCGCAACATTTGCCGGTG
>CAZCYS010000124.1:2005-4051 GCA_964502825.1 uncultured Hydromonas sp.
ACGCGCTATTTTGACGTGGGCATTGCTGAGCAACACGCCGCAACATTTGCCGGTGGCATTGCCTGCGACAGTATGAAGCCGGTGTTGGCGATTTACTCCACCTTCATGCAGCGCGCGTATGATCAGATCATTCACGACATTGCTTTGCAAAATCTGGATGTGACCTTCGCCGTAGACCGCGCCGGTCTGGTCGGTGCGGACGGGGCAACGCACGCGGGTGCGTATGATGTGGCGTATATGCGCTGTATTCCGAACATCATGATCGCCACGCCGTCGGACGAGGCCGAATGCCGCGCTTTGCTGAACAGCGCGTATGCGTATAACGGCCCTGCGGCGGTGCGTTATCCGCGCGGCAGTGGTGTGGGCGCGCTCGTATCCGATGAATTGACGCCGTTGCCGTTGGGCAAGGCCAACGTTGTGCGCCGCAGTACGAAAATCGAGCAGGCCACGGCGATTTTGGGTTTTGGCACATTGCTGCACCATGCGCATCCAGCCGCCGAGGCAACGGACGCGACGCTGGTGGATATGCGCTGGGTCAAGCCCTTGGACGAAGCGCTGCTGCACGAATTGATGAAAACCCACACGCAGATTGTCACCATTGAGGACTCGTGTATCGCCGGTGGTGCGGGCAGTGCGGTCGCCGAATGGTGCGCGGCCAACGGCTACGCGCCGAAATTCCTGCATTTGGGTTTACCCGACGCGTTCATTGACCAAGGGGACGTCAATCTGATCTATCAGCGTCTGGGTTTGGACGCCGAATCGGTCGCCAGCAAGGTTCGCCAATTTGTGGCATAGTTCTACTTGAGAACCGTTCTCAATTCAATCGTACCCAGCTTTGGCACGCGAAGATGCAGCGGCGATGCTGCTTCGATGTGATGGCTGAGTTGAGAGCGTCAAGATTTTATGAACCTAATTAAGCACAACAACTGAAGCGAACACAATGACACATTCACACATTCCCGATATTCAAAGCAGCCACGACCCGCGCAATATGGTGATCGCCCGCGTCGGTATCAAAGACGTGCGTTTCCCGATGATGATGGATTTCGGCGCTGGCGCGCAAGCGACCATTGGTCACTACCAGTTGACCGTCAAACTGCCCGCAGACAAAAAAGGCACGCACATGTCGCGCTTTATTTCTCTGCTGGAGGAGCATACCGAGGCGTTCTCGTTGAACCGTTTTCAAGTCATCACGGTCGATATGTTGGCACGCCTCGAAGCCGAAGAGGGCGACATCATCGTGCGTTTCCCCTATTTCATCAAAAAAACCGCGCCGATTTCGGGTATTCAAAGCCTGATGGACTACGAAATCACGCTCAAAGGCACAGCGGATAAAGCCGGTGCGCGTGTGCAGCTGTCCGTGCTGATCCCGATGACCAGCCTGTGCCCGTGCTCCAAACAAATTTCTGACTACGGCGCGCACAATCAACGTTCACACGTCACCGCGCACATGGATTTGGCGGCGGATGCGTTGAGCGACTTTGACCTGCATCATTTGATTCGTGAAGTGGAGCAACAAGGTTCCTGCGATTTATACGGCCTGCTCAAGCGCCCTGATGAAAAATACGTCACCGAGCGCGCTTACGACAATCCGAAATTCGTCGAGGATCTGGTGCGCGATGTGGCCGGTGTGCTGCGCGCGCAAAAAGGCGTGACCGCATTCACCGTAGAAGCGGAAAACTTCGAATCGATTCACAACCACTCAGCCTACGCGCTGATTGATTCCACCGATTTATAAAATTTATTCACGGAGTTCGTCATGGCCGCCCTGTTAAGTATTCACCCCGAATCACCGCAGGCGCGCCTGATCGCGCAAGCAGTTGAGGTCATTGAGCGCAATGGCGTGATCGTCTATCCCACCGACTCCGGTTATGCGCTCGGCTGTCGGCTCGGCGACCGCGAAGCGATGGAGCGGATTTTACAGATTCGCCAAATCGAACTCTCGCACCATCTCACACTGGTCTGCCACGACCTGTCCGAATTGGGGCAGTACGCGCGCGTGGATAATCAACAATATCGCCTGCTCAAACAACTCACGCCGGGCGC
>CAZCYS010000125.1:0-4024 GCA_964502825.1 uncultured Hydromonas sp.
GCGGCGCAGTACGCGTCAGCCAAGTACAAATCATCCAACCCTTTTTGACGATTATGTTCTCCGTGCCTTTATTGGGCGAACGCTTTGAATGGCTAACCGTGGTCTTTGCCGCCGCAGTGGTATGGACGGCGTATATGGGTAAAAAAGTTCCAATTCAAACCAAAGCAACTCATGGTAAATTGTCTGGATAAGCCATCATCGGTTTGACTTTAGATTTGAGGTTTTTATGCTATTGAAGCACCAATTTTTCAACGATTACTCAGAAACCGCGCATCCGGCCTGTTTACAGGCTGTCGCACATAAATCGGAACAACAGCAAATCGGCTACGGTCTGGACGAAATCAGCGCCCGCGCACGTGATTTGATTCAAGCGCAGATTCACGCACCTGCGGCGGAAATTCACTTTTGCAGCGGCGGCACGCAAGCGAATTTGACCGTGATTGGTTCGATGCTGCGCCCACACGAGGCGGTGATTGCGGTCGAATCGGGGCATATTGCCACCCATGAAACCGGCGCGATTGAGGCGACGGGGCACAAGATCATTCATGTCCCGCACGCCAATGGCAAACTCACGCCCGAAGCGATCGCACGCGCGCTCACAACACACCCGAACGAGCATTCGGTCAAACCGCGCATGCTGTTCATCTCGCAATCAACCGAATTCGGCACGGTATATAGCAAGGCCGAATTGCAAACGCTGCGCGCGCTGTGTGACGCGCACAATCTGTATCTGTACATTGACGGCGCGCGTTTGGGCATGGCTTTGGCAAGCGACGACAGCGATGTGACGCTCGCCGATTTAGCCAACATCGCTGATGCGTTCTACATCGGCGGCACGAAAAACGGCGCACTGCTTGGCGAGGCGATTGTCCTCGTTAATCCCGCGCTGCAAAGCGACTTTCGCTACGCGCTCAAACAGCGCGGTGCCTTGCTCGCCAAAGGACGCGTGATCGCCAGCCAATTCGTCGCCTTGTTTGAAAACGGTTTGTATTTTGAGCTGGCACGCCATGCGAATGCCTGCGCGCAGCGTTTGCGCCACGGGCTGAGCGAGCTGGGCTTTGTGTTTCAGACCGATTCGCCGACCAATCAAATTTTCCCGATCCTGCCGAATGCTTTGATCGCGCAATTGCAGCAGCATTATGGCTTTTACGTTTGGGAAACGTTGAACAACGATACGTCCGCCATTCGTCTGGTGACTTCGTGGGCGACACCGATGGATCAAGTCGAGCAGTTTTTGACCGATGTTCGGCAATGGATGTAACGCAACCCCTCTCTATCAAACAATCTCAAAAGGCATTTATGAAATCCACTTTATGGTTCCTATTTATTGCCGCGCTCGGTAATTTTTCCTACCACATCGGTCAAAAAGCCTTGCCACAAAATGCCAATCCGATGATGTTGCTGATGGTGATTTACGCCATCGCCTTTGCTTCTTGCGCAGCGCTGCTGCCGTTTTTTAAAGACGCTGAAACATTATCGGTCGTGCAATTACTAAGTGTGTGGCAAATTTGGCTGGTCGCATTGGGCGTACTGCTGATTGAAATCGGCTTTTTGCTCGCCTATCGCAGCGGCGGTTCGCTACAGTGGTCTGGTGTGGCGGTCAACGGCGCGGCGGCACTCATGCTGATTCCGGTGGCGATATTTGTTTTCCGCGAATCGCTCTCGCTCGACAAAGTCATTGGCATCGTCACAACGCTCATCGGATTGTATTTTTTGGTCAAAGATTAACCGCATCGTGAGCATAATGCCATGAACCTGCCTTTTTACATCAGCAACGTTTTTGCCGAATCCGCTTGGGGCGGCAATCCATTGGCGATAGTGCCATTGCTTAACGGCCAATCGCTCGACACTGCGACCATGCAGCGCATCGCGCGCCAATTCAACCTATCCGAAACCGTGTTCATCACGCCGCCAACAGCGCCGAACCACGCGGCGCATCTGCGGATTTTCACACCTGAGCACGAAATGCCGTTTGCCGGTCATCCGACCATCGGCGCGGCGCAATGGCTGCACAGTCATTTGAACCTGTCCGACACGTTTACGTTGACCACGCCGGCAAAAACCGCCACCATCACACATGAAAACGGCGTGCATCGTTTTGCCCTGTCGGGTTATGAGTCCGCGCCGTGCTCATTCTCCCGCGCGCATTTGGCACAGGCATTGGGTTTGGACTTGGGCGACGTCGCGCATGGTTATCAATGGATGAACACCGGCACATGGCAGTTGATCGTACCGCTGACTTCGCGCGAAGCGGTGATGCGTGCGAAACCAGTCAACGCCCGTGCCTTGTTTGACGACGGCGTGCAGGCCTCACACATCAACGCCTATCTGTGGCACGAGAATAATGGCGCGGTGACTTCACGCTATTTTTTCAGCCTTGGTCAAAGCTTAATCGAAGACCCCGGCACCGGCTCGGCCTGCGCGAATCTGGGTGCGTGGGCGCATGAAGCGGGCTTCGCACCCGTTTCATGGAAAATCACGCAAGCCGAAGCGATTGAGCGCCCGAACCATTTGTATTTGAATGTATCCGAGGAAGGCACCATTCAAGTCGGCGGGCGTGTCATGCCGTTTGCGCACGGCGAATTGCGCGCTTTTTAATTTAACCGTATTGATTATATGTTTCGCAAATACCATCCGCCCACGCTGCGCGAAATCCGCCAAGACAGCGCCCTATCGACCTTCGTCGCGCCTTTGATTGCCAATTTGGCGGGCTATGGCGGACCGCTGGCCATCGTCATTGGTGCAGCACAGGCCGGCCATGCGTCGGCCGAGCAAATTACCTCGATGCTGTGCGTGATCGCACTGATGGTGGGCATCGCCAGCATCGCACTGTCCTACCTCACGCGCACGCCGATCATCACGGCGTGGAGTACGCCCGGCGCGGCGTTTTTATTGACGGCACTGCCGACGGTCACGTATGCGGAGGCGATTGCCGGCTTTATCATCGCCAACGGGATTATTTTCCTGATCGCGTATTCGGGGATGTTTGATACGGTGATGAATAAATTGCCGAAAAGCATCGCCGCCGCGCTGTTGGCGGGAATTTTGTTCCGCTTTGGCGTGAATAGTTTTGCCATGCTCGGTTCGGAAGCGGGCTTGGTGCTGGTGATGCTATTGACTTATGTGCTGTTCAAACGCTTTTTGCCGCGCTACGCCACACTGTTTGTGCTGCTGGCAGGCTGTCTGTATGTGTTTGGCTGGCAACACGCGTCCGTGCCTCAGGTGCCTTTGCATGTGTCCAGCGTGGTGTGGACGACGCCGCATTTTACCTGGAATGCGTTGCTGAACATCGGTCTGCCGCTCAGTTTAATCACCCTGACCGGCCAGCAAATCACCGGCATTGCGGTGCTGCGCGCCTCAGGCTATGACGCCAATCAAGCACCGGCGAAGCCTCTGGTCGGTCTGACGGCTTTTCTCTCAACCATCACCGCGCCGTTTGGTAACTTTGGGATCAATCTGGCGGCAATCACGGCAGCGATTTGCACCGAACACGCCTGCCATCCCGAGCCGAACAAACGCTACGTCGCGGGACTGTGGTATGGCGTGATGAATCTCATCATCGCGGTCTTTGCGGGCGTATTGGTGGTGTTTTTCCTCGGTTTGCCCAAGGCGCTGATCACCGTACTGGCCGGTTTAGCCTTGATGGGCGCGATTTTGAGCAATATCGGCAACGCCTTTAGCAGCGAACACCGCATGATTGATCGCGAAGCGGCATTGATTACCTTCATGACCTGCGCCTCGGGCGTGACCCTGTTTCAAATGGGCAGCGCCTTTTGGGGCATCGTGCTCGGTTGCACCGCGTATGTGCTGTTTCACTGGCGCAGTGCGGCGCATTTGAGTAAATAGTAGATCTTTCACATCCATAAAAAACCCATACATTGCATGAATACTGCGCGTGTCAACCGAGATGGAATAAGCCCGTTATCTATAAGCCAACTGTCTTATAATGAGGATTGGGCGAGACATTCGACTAACGCCACTTGGTTTTACCCATTGATTTGAAAAAGGATGATTATGAACAAAC
>CAZCYS010000126.1:0-2231 GCA_964502825.1 uncultured Hydromonas sp.
GGAGGCGTATCTGGTTTTTCCGCTAGTTTTTCGGCCGGTGGTGGCGGCAAAATCGTGGCGTCGATGGACTCGGGTGGTGCGACTTCCGGTGTATTGATTGGCAAGCTCGGCGCCGACCAGAGCAGGGCGATGATGGTGCCGTGGATGGTCAAGCTGAGTGCAGTGCTCCACCACGAGCGTGGCCGCTCATTGTCGGTATCGGTGCGGGTGCGGTTCAATAGGTGTGTGCGCATAGGGAATAATGTTGTCAATCCGAATCTATCGTTGATGGAGGATTATAGAACGCTTGGGTGTGGGCTGCACGGATCACGGTTTTCGGGTGAGTGTGGCAAGGGCGCATGCACGCATCAAGCGGGATTAAAAGTACCGAAGCGGTGAGATGGTTGACGGGTCGCTTGAGAAAACACCATAAAGCGCTGTTATCAAGTGGTGGGCGTGGTTTCGCCCGCGCAACAGAGGGTGTGGCTTATTGAAGGATTAAGCGGTGTAAGTTTTGCTTATTGAGTTGGAAAAGTTCTTGTGCCAACCGCGCTCAGCCGATCATGACTTACAAAATCTGATCGGCTGAAAACCGGCATATATCAGCTGCGTTTATTTACCTTCGGGACGCAAAATGGCGGTTACGCGCTGTTGGTTGGACAGGTATTTTTTGGCCACTGCTTGAATCGCTTTCGGATCAATAGCGCTGACCCGCTGCGGGTAGTTGGTGATGCTGGACAGCGGTTGACCGTCCTTGAGCGCTTGCTCAATGCTGCCGACCCAAAACTCGTTGGTATTGGTGATTTTTTCATAGCTGGCGCGCTCGGCTTGTTGGAATTTGAGCAAGTCTTGCGGGCGAATGCCTTTTTGAATCAATTGGTTGACCTCGTCTTGCGTGCTGGCAATGAGTTTGTCGATGTTATCCGGCGCGCACGAGAAGCCGATGGTCAGGGCGTATTGCTCGTACGGCTGCTTGCTCATCGCTGCGTAGACGTAGGGGCTGTACACGCCACCTTCTTCCTCACGCAGACGCTCGACCAAGCGGATGTTGAGCGCGTGCGCGATGGCGCTCAGAGCCAAGGCGTCGTCTTGGCTGTACGGCGCGGCGCCGCCGAACATCAGGCGCACTTGTGCGAGGGCTTCGGTGCCTTTGGTCAGCTCAATCGTGCGCTTACTAAAGTCAAGTCGCTCGCCGGTGTCGCGTGCGGTGTTGGTTTGCGTCAAATTGCTCGGTAAACTGCCCAAATAGCGCTCGGAAAGCTGCTTGATTTGGCTCGGTTGTGCTTTGCCGACGAAGGTGAATTGCATACCGTTGGCATTGCTGAACGCATTTTGATAGGCGCGGTAAATGGTGTCGTAGTGGGTGTTTTTCCAGTCGGCTTCGGTCGGAATCAGGCCGGTAAAGCGCGAGCTACCGCGTTTGAGCGAGGTTTGAATGGCGTTTTCAAACAAGGCGTCGCGGTTTTCCTTCAGGTTTGCGGTGGAGGCGGCCAAGCGGCTCAGGTAGGCGTTGAACGCCTCTGGGTTTTTGTTCACGCCGGTCAGCAGGCTGTGAATCATTTGGAACGCCGCTTCGCTGTCTTTGACATTGAATTTGCCGGACACGCCTTGCGCGGTTTCATCCGCAGCCAATTGCATGGACAGATCTTTGCCCGCCATGATGTGATTGACTTGGGTTTTGCTCAAACCGTTCATGCCCGCTTCGGTCAGGCCGTTAAAGCCCCATTGCGTTTGTTTCCACTCGTGATCGGACAGGCGTGAGAAACCGCCCGCGGAAAAGCCGCTGAAAATAATCGGGCCGTCGTTGTTGGGCACCGGCTTGAAGTTGACTTTCACGCCGTTGGATAAGATCCAGGTGATCAGATTGAGATTGTTGTCGGTTGCGGTGTCAATCACTTTGCCAGCGGTAGGAGCTTTGGTCAGCAGACTGTCGCGCGATTGCACTTCGGTATACGCGGTGGTCTGCGGTGTGCGTGCCAGAATCGCGCGCATTTCCTGCGGTGTGATGGTGGTTTGCGCGCTGTTGCTGTTGATCAGCGCAATGCGGTTCTCCGCTTGGATGAATTCGCGTGCGACTTGGTTGACTTCGGCCACGGTAACGAGCGGCAGGTATTTGCGTTGCGCCGCGCGCTCCCATGCGATTTCGGGCAAGGGTTCGTCCTCGACGATGCCGCGAATGTATTCGGTGGCTTTTTGATAGTTGTTTGAGCTGTTGTTCAAGTAGGTCAAATGTTCACGCACGGCGCGATCCA
>CAZCYS010000126.1:2331-4006 GCA_964502825.1 uncultured Hydromonas sp.
CGGGCTGAATGTCGCCCACGACCACGATCGCCATGGAGTCGGGGCGATACCAGCGTTTGTAAAAATTGCGCAGCAGTTCGGGCGAGGCACCCTGAATCACCGAGGTTTGACCCATTGGAATGCGCTCGGCGTAGCGTGAGCCTTTGGCCGCGATTTTCAGATTGTGTTCCTGCTGATGCGCCACTGCGCTTTGCGCGCTGGCGCGCCATTCTTCCATAATCACCGAGCGCTCTTGCTCCACTTCGGCGGGATCAAAGGTGGCGTTAAAGGCCAATTCCTCCATGATGTCCATGCCGGTTGCCAGATTGTTCGGATTGTTCAGCGGAATCGGCAGGATGTAGATGGTTTCGTCAAAGCCGGTATAGGCGTTGAGGTCTGCGCCGAATTGCACGCCCATTTTTTCCAAGGCATCAACCATTTGATTGCCCGGATAGCGCGTGGTGCCGTTGAACACCATGTGTTCCAAAAAGTGTGCCACGCCGCGCTCGTTTTCGTTCTCGTTGATCGAACCGGCGCGTATCGCCAAACGCAACTCGACCACGCCCGCAGGCTGGGTGTGGCGCAGGATGTAGTATTCCAAACCGTTTTTCAGCTTACCGCGTCGCAAGGCCGGATCGGTCGGGATGACCTGCGCCATTTCGGCGGCAGAGACGCCTTGCGTGGTGGCGCTGCTCGGATTGAGCGCGGTTTCTTTGGCCTGTGCGGGCGCGAACGGATTCATCAGGCTCAAGACACCGGCGCAGGTCAAAATCATGGATAAAGCCGACCATGAACGCGATAAACGATGGGCGGCGCACTGCGCTTTGGCTACGGATTGAGTCATTGGAGTCACATTAAGCCTCATCAAATCAAATAAAAACACCACAATTTACACCATCTGTACGCTTATGGGGGCGTACAGCGACGAATTTCATGAGCCATGGTAAAAAACGGCTATAATGCCTGCTCACCTTTTCAGCATGTCGGATCTGTGCGGCAATCAAGGCACAAAGTTTCAATGTAACAAAGAAATAAGGCTAAATCATGGCAAAAATTGCGATCTATCCCGGTACGTTTGACCCGCTCACCCGAGGTCACGAGGACTTAATCCGCCGTGGTTCCAAAATTTTCGATCAGCTCATTGTCGGCGTGGCCGATTCGCGCAACAAAAAACCGTTTTTTACGTTGGAAGAACGCATCGAAATGGCCAGTGAAGTGCTGAGTCATTACCCGAATGTCAAGGTGCTCGGCTTTTCCGGCTTGCTCAAGGATTTTGTTCGCGAAAATCAGGGCAATGTGATTTTGCGCGGCCTGCGCGCCGTGTCGGACTTTGAATACGAGTTCCAAATGGCCGGCATGAACCGCTATCTGCTGCCTGACGTGGAAACCATGTTCATGACGCCGTCCGATCAATACCAATTCATCTCGGGTACGATCGTGCGCGAAATTGCGCATTTGGGCGGCGACATCAGCAAATTTGTGTTCCCGAGCGTGGAAGCCGCAGTGAAACGTAAATTTGCGCAGAATCAATAACTTAAAGTATAATTCTTAGGTTTTTACTGATTACAGAACGAAAGAGAATCATGGCGTTAAAAATTACCGAAGATTGCATTAACTGCGATGTCTGCGAACCCGAATGCCCCAATGATGCGATCAGCATGGGGCCGGAAATTTATGTGATTAACCAAGACTGGTG
>CAZCYS010000127.1:0-3927 GCA_964502825.1 uncultured Hydromonas sp.
GGTGCGGCCGCAAACCATACCATTGGCCGCCGTTCCTCAGGAGTCAGCGAAATGAGTGCGTCGCATCATTTGACTCAACCTTCGGCTCGGAGTGAACGACAAAGCGGCGTAGCGCTGTTGACCGTGTTGATTCTATTGGTCGTGCTGGCTGCGGCGTCGGTTGCACTGATTCAATCGCAGCGCGGTGCGGTGCGGCAGATGGCCGATCGGCTGGAGGTACTCGATCAAAACGCGGCGTCTGCCGTGGCGCATGATGCTTGCGTAGTGCGTATGCGAGTAGGCATTGAGAGTGCCGTCCCGCAGGCGGACGCATTGGCAGGGTTTGAGGGTAAAACCGCTTTTGCCAGAACAAGCGATTCGCGTTGGGGTAGCGACAATTGCCTGTTTGAATGGTATCAACTACCGAAGAACAGTGCTGATGCATGGACGCCGCATATTCGCGTGACATCGCGTGTGCAGGTCAATGGTCAAATGGTTTTGGAGGTCAGTGAGTGGCGCTATCCAGCGTGTCCGACGGAGCAAGTGTGCGCCACACGCTCGGTCAAATCGTTGCAAGATGATGGACAGCTCAAAACACTGTTGAATGCGCAATATGGCCCCGGCTCAATCAGCACTGCGCGTCAACGTTTATAACAGGTGTGTGATGAATCAGATCAGTCAAAAGGATTTTCAAAACAGCCGCTGGCAGGTGGGGCAAACGAAGCGGGCGAATCAGTCCGGCTTTACCTTGTTGGAATTGTTGTTAGTGATCGCCCTGATCGGCATTTTGGCGACGGTTTCGGTGGGGCGCTACAATCGCCATGTGCAGGAGTCGAATCGGCGCGCGGCGGTGGCGCAATTGTACGCTTTGCAACAAACCATGGAGCGTAATCGTCTGCAATCGGGGCAGTATTCGAGAATTGCCGATCAAACCATCAAAGGCTACGTCATCAGCAGCACTGTAACGGTGCCGACGGTGTACGAGTTGAAGGCGACGCCCATAGCAAATGACGGTGGTGATATGAGTTGCGGCACACTCAGTATTGATCAACAGGATAAGCGAACGGCGAGCGAGGGCAATTCCGTTGCGTGTTGGCAATAGCCTTGTGGCGATGGTGTGACTGCCAGTCTTAGGCTTTGCAGTTTGGGTTTGACTTTCTTTGCTTGGTGGAAAAATGGGTGCGTGATACGCACCCAAATCATTGATAAACAATCATCAAGATAATCTATTAGCTACCATAAATGATGTTGTAGATAATTCCCGTGGCGATGGTCGCGAGGATGTAGCGGCCGTCAATGTAATTCCAGCGCATACCGACCGGTGGTGCGTATAGGCCGCGATGGTCGTGCCAATTGACAATGACGTAGCGTTGTCCTCGATCACCGCGATATTGCGCAGGCAGTTGGCCACCGCGATAAAACTTGTGGTTCGGGCTGTTGATACCGTTGTTGTACGGATTTTTCGGTTTTTTGTAGCCATAGCGCTGATCGTGTCCGTATTTTTGCGCTTGGCGGCTGTGTTGCGCCTGCCATTGTGCATCCGGTCGATTTTGCGGTGCGCTGTATGGATTGGCACGCTGCTGTCCGTTCTGTCCACTCATTGACCAACTGGGGTTGTTGCCCCAGTTTAGGTTGTGGGCTTGGGCGTTGATACCGATCAATGAGAGTGAGAGCAATAGGGCTTTGGTTGTTATTGACACCTTCATATGTTTCCTCCTGTGTGTGAAGCGTAAACTTGCGCTTGATGTGTTCTACGTATTTCTCTAATGAGTCGTCTGCCGATCCGTTGACGATGATTGGTCTCTTTACATTTCTGTACATGGTTCTTATGGCCTGATGGCGTCACAAATGCGCGTTACGAATGCACGGCAATGGCGGCTGTATTGTGCGTTGGCGCGATACAGTTTAATTTTTGAGCGGTAGTTTTGCGTTGGAGCGCTCAGATATAATGTGGCGCATGGTGAAAGGATAGGCATGGATGCGCTGTTGCGGTTTTTTAATTTATATGAGCAGAGTACCGAGAGTGAAGCAGAGCGTGCTCAGGCGAAGGCGTGGCTGCGCGAGGGCTTTACCTTGCTGTTGCCCACCGTGCCGGCGATGCTGGTTTGGGCGATTGTGACAGCGGTGGCGATGGTGGCGGCGGGATTGCCTGCGGGCTATGTGGTGCTGATCAATTGGCTGGTGTACGCGGGTTCGGCGCAGTTGGCGGTGCTCTCGATGTTGGTGCTCGGCGCGAGTTTGCCTTTGATCTTTTTGACGGCGTTTATTGTAAATCTGCGTTTTGTGGTGTTTAGCGGTACGACCAAGCCGTTTTTCCGCGCCTTGCCTCTGCGTTTTCGCCTGCTGTATGGTTTTTTGACCGGTGATGTGCCGCTGATGATTTTTCTGAATCGTTTTAAGCATGGTCCTGCGAATGCGGTTACTGGCGCGGATGTGCAGCAAAAGGCGATTTTCATAGGCTTGGGTCTGGCGAATTTTGTGGCGTGGCAAATCGGTGTGCTGCTGGGCGTGGTGCTGGCCAGTTTTGTGCCGAGCGATTGGGGTTTGGCTTTGGTGGCCTCGTTGACCTTGCTGATTTTGATTGTGAAAATGGTGGATAACTGGCCTGCGCTGGCCGGATGCGTGGCATCGTCATTAACGGCTGTGTTTTTGCATGGTCTGCCGAATAAGTTATGGGTTTTTTGTGCGATTGTGGTTGGTGTGGCGGTGGCCATGTTTGCCGAAGTCGTCGGGCCGAAATTGTGGCCGAAAGCATGGCCGAAGCGTATTCACGAGCGCGAAACTTTGGAGGATACCTGATGAGCTGGGGACAACATGCATGGTTGCTGACAGCGATCATTGGGCTGTGCGCGGTGACGGTGGTAACGCGCAGTTTCTTTCTACTCACACCCAGTCGTTTTGAGTTCTCGCGCGGCATTCAGCGCGCCCTGCGCTACGCGCCCACTGTGGCGATCATGGCCGTCATTGCGCCGGATATTTTGATGCACCAAGGGCAGGTGAATTTGACGTGGCACAATCCTGAATTACTGGCCGGAATCGTCGCGGTGGCGGTATTTGCCTGGCGCAACAGCTTTATTTTGGCGCTGTTGGTGAGTATGGGATTATTTACGATGCTGCGTTTATATGCCTAAATGGTGTGTGTTTGCTTGAAAAAGTGTATCTATTTTTGAACCAATTTTCGGGTATGATGCGTTGACTATTGCTATAAATTCTATTATTTCAAGGAGCAGCCATGAGTATCAATACCGAGCATCTGTGGATGCCGTTCACTGCGAATAAACAGTATAAAGCCGCTCCGCGCGTGCTGGTGTCTGCCAAAGACATGCACTACACCTCGGACGATGGGCGTGCGATTTTAGACGGTACGGCGGGACTTTGGTGTGTGAATGCCGGTCATGGCCGCGCACCGATCGTTCAGGCGATTTGTGAAACGGCGCAGGAATTGGACTACGCGCCGATGTTTCAAATGGGGCATCCGAAGGTATTTGAAGCCGCGACCAAACTGGCGCAAATCACACCGGAAGGCATGGACAAAGTGTTTTTCACCAACTCGGGTTCCGAAGCGGTGGACACAGCGCTGAAAATGGCATTGACCTATCATCGTGCGAAAGGCGAAGCGCAGCGCACGAAATTCATTGGGCGCGAACGTGGCTACCACGGTGTGGGCTTTGGCGGTATTTCGGTTGGCGGGATTGGTAACAACCGCAAACATTTCTCTGCCAATATCATTCCGGGCGTGGATCATCTGCCGCATACGTTGAGCATCGAACATGCGGCGTTCAGCCGCGGGCAGCCCGAGTGGGGCGCACATCTGGCCGATGCTCTGGAAAACCTCGTTGCGCTGCACGACGCCTCCACCATCGCGGGTGTGATTGTCGAGCCGATGGCGGGCTCCACCGGCGTATTGATTCCACCGAAAGGCTATCTGGAAAAACTGCGTGCGATTTG
>CAZCYS010000128.1:0-3871 GCA_964502825.1 uncultured Hydromonas sp.
ATGTCGTACAGGAAGCTGCCGGTTTTCGGTGCGGCGGCTTTGACGCGTGCCATGTCGTCCATGGTCATCAGGGTTTTGTAGGTCACGTCCAGACCGACCATGACGATTTCCCACGGTGCGGAGAATACGATTTGACCGGCGTGCGCGTCGTTCCAGACGTTGGCTTCGGCGGCAGGGGAGACGTTGCCTTCCACGTGCGCGGCACCGCCCATGATGACGACTTGTTTGACTTTGTGCGCGATGCTCGGGTCTTTTTGCAAGGCCAAGGCGATGTTGGTCAACGGGCCAATCGGCACGAGGATGATTTCGCCCGGGTTTTGATTGATTTGCTCGATGATGAAATCGGCCGCGCTCAGATGATGCGGTTTGAAGTCGGCTGGGTATTCAACCGCGATGTCGCCAAAACCGTTTTTACCGTGGACGAAATCAGGGAAGCTGTGCGGCGTTTGCTTGAGCGGTACGCTTGCGCCTTTGGCGACGGGGACGTGTTTGTGCTCGAGCAAATCGAGCAAGTAGCCTGCATTGGCGGTGGATTGATCCACCGACACATTGCCAAAAATGGTGGTCAGGCCGACGAGTTCGATTTCGGGGTGGTTGACCGCGTAGGCAATGGCCAGTGCGTCGTCTACGCCCGGATCGGTGTCGATAATCATTTTATACGTCATGTTTTTCCTCTTTGTGTCATCTCAAAACAGTTGGTACCTCATCAATTTGGGCTTTGTTTTGAGTTGGGTTTTTGCTTGTTATATCAATTGTTTAGTTCGCTAATTCATGGGCAAAGGGAATCGCGCTGACCGCACCCAGTCGGGTGACGGTGATTGCGGCGGCGGCGTTGGCTCGCTCTAATGCGGACTGAACGTCCATGCCTTGCGCCACGCTGGCCAGATAGTAGCCGATGAAGGTGTCGCCTGCGGCGGTGGTGTCCACCACCTCGACTTTTTTCGCCGCCACGGTCAATGCGCCCGATTCACCGATGTAGCGCACGCCGTCACCGCCCAAGGTCAGAATGATATTCGGGCACAGCGTCGATAGTTTGTCCAAAGCTTGCTCGAGGTCGCTCAGGCCGCTCAATTGTTGCGCTTCGATTTCGTTGACGATCAGCGTGTGCAGTTTGTGCAGCGGCAGTTGCGCCAGTTCGGGGCGGCATGGCGCGGGATTGAACACCACTTTTTTGCCCGCTGCGTGTGCGCGTTCGATGATGCGTTCAATCGCATTGGTTTCGTTTTGCAGCAACACCCATTCGGCTGTCGCGTGGCTCAATTCGGCGTCGATTTGCGCCTCGCTCAAGCTGTGATTGGCACCCGCGTAGAGCAAAATGCAGTTCTCGCCCTCATCGTTCACCTGAATCAGCGCGTGACCAGTGGCGGTATCAACGCTTTGAATGCCCGATAAATCCAGTTGCAATTGGCTTAGTTGCGTGTGTAACCAAGCGCCCGCACTCGCGTCGTCGGCGCCGATACAGCCGACGTGGCGTACCGGCGCACCCGCGCGAAACAGGGCGATGGATTGGTTAAAACCTTTGCCGCCCAGGCCTTTGCTGTACGCGGTCGAGCTGAGTGTTTCGCCCGGCGCGACGAAGTGCGGCACGCGATAGACGTGGTCAATATTGATCGAGCCGAAGTTGATAATCATGCTGTCCTCCTGATGTTGCGCTGGATTAGCGTTCTTTTACATACGGACGACCGACGGCTTTCGGCGCGATCGACTTGCCGACAAAGCCCGCCAACAAAATCACGGTCAAGATGTATGGCAAGGCGTTGAAAAACTGCGATGGAATGTGCACACCGGCGATGGCACGACCCGACAGTGCGTCGGACAAGGCGGTGGACAGACCAAACAGGAAACACGCCAGCAAAGTCGGCCACGGTTTCCATTTGCCAAAAATCACAGCGGCCAAAGCCATATAGCCCATACCCGCGCTCATTTCACGCACGAAGCCGCCATTTTGCGCCATGGACAGCGTGATGCCGGACAGACCGCACATAAAGCCCGTCCACAGCAGGGCGGTGTAGCGCAAACGATTCACTGACAGACCGGCGGTATCGACTGCATTCGGCTCCTCACCGACGGCGCGAATGTGCAGCCCCAAACGTGTACGGAACAGAATATACGAGGTCGCTGCCACGGCCAGAACGGCGACGTAGGCGAGCAAATGATGCCCCGAAATCACTTGGCTATAAAAAGGCCCGATGAACGGAATATCCTTCATGGCCTCTGCACCCGGCAGAACAATGCGGGTAAAGCGCAAATTGTCGTGGAGCAGAGGCGTTTGACCACCTTGTTTGAAAATCGCGTGACCCAAAAACATGGTCAAACCCGATGCCAGAATATTGATGGCCAAGCCGGAAATCACATGATCGCTTTTTTGGCTGATGGTGGCAAAACCATGCAACAGCGCGAAAAAGGTACTGGCGGCAATCGCGGCCAAAACCGACAAAGTCATGACCAGCAGCGGTGCCATCGAGCCGTCGGCACTGAGCAGAGCGGCCACGGTCGCGGCGGTGAATGCTGAAATCAGCATTTTACCTTCCAGACCAATGTCCACCGTACCCGAGCGCTCGGACATCAGACCGCCCATAGCGGCCAACACCAACGGTACGGCATAGCGGATGCCGCTACCCAAGATAGGGGTAATAGAAATATCCATGACGCTCATTTTGCACCTCGCATTTTTTCATACCAACGTTCAATCGGCTTACGAACCAATCCATCCAAAGCGGCGACGAAGAAAATCACCAGACCTTGAATCACCACGTTAAACTCACGGCTCACCTGCGGCATTTCAAACTGCATTTCCGAGCCGCCTTGCGTCAATGCGCCGAACAAAATCGCAGCCAACACCACGCCGACCGGGTGATTGCGCCCCATCAACGCCACGGCGATCCCCATAAAGCCGACACCGGCGGTGTAACCCAAACTCAGACGGCCTTGTGCGCCGTAAACTGCGTTCAACGCCATCAAACCGGCGAGCGCACCAGAAATCATCATCGTCACAATGATGATTTTGGACACCGAAATACCGGCGTATTGCGCGGCCTGCTGGTTTTGACCGACCACACGAATTTCATAACCCAGACGCGAGCGCCAAATCAGCCACCACGTCCACGCGGCGACCAGCAGGGCGACGATGAAAGCGAAATTGAGCGGCGAGTCAATCATAAAGTCAGGGAAAATTTGTGAGAAACGAGGCAAAACCGCGTCAGCGTTAAAGTTACGCGTTTCCACCGAGCCGTCGTTCGAGCGCAACCAGCGTACCATCACATAGCTGATCAGCGCAGCGACAATGTAGTTGAGCATGATCGTGGTCACCACGACGTGCGCACCGCGTTTGGCCTGCAAAAAGCCCGCGATATACGCCCACGCCGCACCAAATATCATGGCCGCGATCATAGCGACGAGGAACATGACCGGAGCGGGTAAGAACGAATCCATGCTCAAACAGACGATGGCGACGCCCATACCGGCAAAGTAGGCCTGACCTTCGCCACCAATATTAAACAAGCCCGCATGGAATGCGATCATCACCGCCAAGCCGGTGAAAATCAGCGAGGTGGCGTAATACAGGGTGAAGGCGAAACCGCCTGGGGTGATAAAGGCACCTTGGAATAAAACCTTTAAGGTTTGCAGAGGGTCTTCACCAATCAGCAATACCAGCAAGCTGGCGAGCACAAAGGCCAATATCAATTGAACCAGCGGAATGAAGCCGCCCGTGAGCCAAACCGGCAGGCTTTTTTCTTTTAGCACTGCGGTTTCTTCGGCGGGTGTTGTTGTGGGGGTTGTTGTTGTGGTTTTCATATCAACCTTTCTGTACCGAGGTCTTTGCCGAGGCATTGCTCTGCATGGCCGTATTGCTGGCCATCAGCATACCGAT
>CAZCYS010000129.1:0-3849 GCA_964502825.1 uncultured Hydromonas sp.
AAGGCTTACTGTCGGCCGTCATGCACCAAGAGTCCGCAGGAAAAATCCGTGCGCGCAGCCCAGTCGGCGCAAGAGGTTTATTTCAAATCATGCCCGCAACAGCGCGCGATTTGCGCTTGAGTGATCCGCATGACCCAGAACCAGCCGCACAGGCCGCGGCGCGTTATCTATCCACTTTATACAAACGCTATGATGGCGATTTAAATTTAAGCTTAGCCGCATACAACTGGGGAATGGGCAATGTTGACCGCTACAAACGACAAGGCTATCGTGGCTTTGATAATATGCCGCAAGAAACGCGCAATTACATCAAACAAGTCACTCGGTTACGCGCGTATTACAATTAACGATCGGCAAATGGAATGGTGAAGTCTACGAGCTGATTTCAGAGAATTAAAAGCGCTTAATATTTTTATTCTTTTTATTTAACATAAGATAACTTATACGAAATTGGTGTGTGGCGGCTAAATAGAAATGTCCGATTCTAGCTATATTCTCTTTGCAGCTTTGTTAACATCCTCATCACTTACTTTATTTGACTTAATATAAACATCAGCATCTTTCTTAAACTGTAGCTGTTGCTTCTTTATATAAGCATCCCACTGAAGCTCATTGTAGCTTTTACCATTAACTGTGTATGTCCCATTGTTTTCAATCTCCATCTTACTCGCCAATTGCCCAGCAGCGGAATCCATATTCATGCCCGTCGCGGCACCGGTGATGATAGTTTGAATGAGATTGGAGTATGCCAGCTTCTGCGCCTCGGTCATATCTTTGGTATTAACCCCAATAAGCAGATTGTTCAAGGCCACAGTCGCCACCGCAGCACCGGCGGCTGTTTTACAGCTTGCACCCGTTGCCGCCGCACCGCCACAGCTGGCCATTGCGTGCAGTGCGCCGCGTACCAACTCACTGAGTACATTGCTCTTGCGTTCACCGTCACCGGATCGACGGTGAAGAAACTATCGGCCACCCGTTTGATTTCTGTCGCGGTGTATTGTCGCGCCACATTGATCGCGGCATTTTGCAGGAACTCGGCGCCTCTCTTTGGCGGCGCCCTCTGTACATCAAGAGCCTCTCTAGCTAGTCAATTAAAACTGGATAGGCCACCTCTAATTATCACAATATAAGCAACTAAAAGAACCAATCCTTCCCAGATAAAAAAATCAAGCAAATAGAATTTCAATCGGCTTTCACTCATAGGTACAGTATGACTTATCACACCACAAAAATATTCCCTCGTCTTGTCATAATAACGACTTATAACCATATAAATTGATATGCTATTCACTACTAGCAATAACAGAAAAAGTTTATGAAATCCACTGAGCCACGCTAGTGTCAGATTGATTCCAAAAACGAAAAATAATGTAATATTTTTTTTAAGCAGGTTACTCATCATCCCCCCTTTATTTTCAATAGAGTCCGTCTTGTTTCATCGTATAAACTCCTTGAATTCCTTTTGAAATAACATACTTAACCGCTTCTATAGCCTGTTCTTTTTGCTCTTTGGGTAAAGCTTTAAACCCAGGGTGCTTGCTTTCAAGAGCTCGTCCAATAATCTCTGCTCCGGCAAAGCTAACTAATGTTTTAGGGTCGTTTTGAGTTAATAAATCATATCCTATCTCAGAAACATCGAGAATCAACGTTCCAAAACGAGCGGGCTTATACACTATACCAACGAGGCTAACACCTTCTTTGAATACAGTATATGAGATATCCTTCCAATCCCCCTCTTTCATACCAAACGCATTATTCTCAATCTCCATCTTACTCGCCAACTGCCCAGCAGCGGAATCCATATTCATGCCGGTTGCCGCACCGGTGATGATGGTTTGAATGAGGTTGGAGTATGCCAGCTTCTGCGCCTCGGTCATGTCTTTAGTATTGACCCCAATCAATAGATTATTCAGCGCTACGGTCGCCACAGCCGCACCGGCGGCAGTCTTACAGCTTGCACCCGTTGCCGCCGCACCGCCACAGCTGGCCATCGCGTGCAGTGCGCCGCGTACCAACTCACTGAGTACATTGCTCTTGCGTTCACCCGTCACTGGATCGACGGTGAAGAAACTATCGGCCACCCGTTTGATTTCTGTCGCGGTGTATTGTCGCGCCACATTGATCGCTGCATTTTGCAGGAACTCGGCACCGCTACCGGTGACATTGCCATTGGCCGCTCCGGCCACGGCGGTGAGCAGAATGGTACCGAACCCACCATTGCCCCAAGCCTTTTGTAGTCCTATGTATTTGTCAAACGCTTCACCCGTGGCTTGGCCGTAGCCGACGTCGTTCGGATCGAGTTTGGCCGCTTGTGCCACGGTGAGTGGTTTGCCGTCTTTGCCCAGCACTGGATTACCTGCGGCATCGACCGCCAGTGCTTTACCCGCATTGTCAATATCGCGGGCTTTGATGGTGCGAAACTCGGAGAGGTTTTGGCCTAAGGTGGTGGCAATCGCAAAGCCGGTGTTGACCTTCTTCTCATCAAATATCTGTTTGAGGGCGGCAGTGTCCAAGCCGTCATCGGCTCGGTCGAGTGTGCCTGTGCCATTAATCACCGGTGCTGCTCCAGCGGCATTACTGATAGTGCCATTGATCGTGCTGTGCGTGGTGCTGTCTGCATCTCCTTTAGCGGTCATGGCAATCGGCGCCGATGGGGTAATACCGTAGAAGCCTTGGCTGGTGTCGGTGTTAAAGCCAATTGAGGCACTGACCGCATTGGCACGATAGGCCGCTGAGTTGTTCAGATTCGCTTCCAAGTTCAGTGTCTGCGTGTGCAATATGTTCTTTGCCCAATCTCCCGAAGTCGAGGTGATCTTCGCGCTCTTGATATTGGTCGCACCTTTGACATTGATATCAAATCCATCTTTACCCGCATAGATACCGGCCTGCTCAATCACTGAAGTATAGCGAGACATCATGGTGGTTTTGCCGGCATTCACATTCACCCCAAACCCGGTACCGCCCAAGGGGGCTTGCAGGCTCACACCGTAGTTCTTCTTGGTAGAGTCAAAGGTGTAGCTGTCTTGCAAACTACGGATGCTCAGGCTTCGCCCTACATCGGCGTAAACCTTCTTGCCAAATACTTGACTGCCAATGATGTTGGTGTCGTTACCGCTGATCAACTGGGTTTGACTGTTCTTATCACCTATGATGGCTTCATTGTTCATCAGCTCCTCGGTGCTTTTGTGGGCTTTGCCGCCCGAAGCCGCTACATTCAAACTGAATCCGGTAATGCTGGCTGATGCACCAATGCTGGCATCAGCGGTACTTTCAGTGGTAAGTACTTTAGCACCACTGCGTCCGGCAATCAGTTGAATGTCGTCATCGGCCTTGAGTATGGTTTGCTGTACGCCTGCGACGGTGGAGCCTTGAACAAAGATATCCGAGCCGGTATTACTGGCAATGGTATCCAATGTAGTGGATTTACCCAAACCGGTTGCGGTCAAGTTGACTGCACCACCGGCGGTGACTTGTGAACCGTTACTGGTACTGGTTTGGCTAACCGTCTCGTTAAATTGCTTTTGTACACCGAGGCTCAAAGAGACCGAACCCAACTGACCTGCGGCTTCGCCAAAGCTTTTAGCATTACCGACGGCATTGTATAAATCGGTGAGATTGCGATAGGCATTGTACGCTGCCAATGCGCCCGAAACGGTCAGTGCTGCGACTTGGGTGGTGCCACTGGCGTCTTTGGACTGATCATAGATGGTTTTACCCATATTGGCCGCAGATAAAATTGGCGACTGTACTTGTATTTGCAGACCCGTGAATTTGTATTTGTTGATAAAGGTTTTTTTGGCAGTTTCGTTCAGATCTTGGATCCGAATATTGCGAGCGGTAATGTCCACA
>CAZCYS010000130.1:0-3848 GCA_964502825.1 uncultured Hydromonas sp.
CGGTATTCTCCTTCATGGGGCGGGCGGAGCAGCATCCGCGCCAAGTGCCATGCTGGATTACACACACCAATGAGCGCACCCATGAGATCATCCGCGGCGGCTTGAGTCGCTCGCCAATGTATACCGGCGTGATCGAGGGCGTCGGTCCACGCTATTGCCCATCGATTGAGGACAAAATTCACCGCTTTGCCGACAAAAATCAGCACCAGATTTTCTTGGAGCCAGAGGGACTGACTACAAACGAGTTTTACCCGAATGGCATTTCCACCAGTTTACCGTTTGATGTGCAAATTGATTTGGTTCGCTCGATGGTCGGCTTGGAAAATGCCCATATTTTACGCCCTGGCTATGCCATTGAATACGACTACTTCGATCCACGCGGGCTGAAAGCCACGTTTGAGACCAAAGCGATTGACAATCTCTACTTCGCCGGCCAAATCAATGGTACGACCGGCTACGAAGAGGCCGCCGCACAAGGTCTACTCGCGGGTGCAAATGCCGCGCGCCGCGCACAAAACAAAGATGAATGGCGCCCGACGCGGCACGAATCCTACCTCGGCGTACTGGTGGACGACTTGATCACCAAAGGGGTGTCCGAGCCGTACCGTATGTTCACCAGCCGTGCCGAATACCGTCTGAGCCTGCGCGAAGACAACGCCGATGTGCGCCTCACACCGATTGGCCGCGAACTGGGCTTGGTCTGCGATGAGCAATGGGCGTATTTCGAGCGCAAACGCGAAGCGATCGAACGCGAGAAGCAGCGACTCAAATCCACTTGGGTGCATCCGAACAACTTCTCCGCTGAGGCCGCGCAGCAATTACTTGGCAAAGCGATTGAGCGCGAATACAATCTGGCCGATTTGTTGCGCCGCCCGAATGTCACATACGACGCCTTGATGAATGTAGACGACGCACGATTCCAACCCGAGCAAGCATTGCACGACGATGCGATAGAAAACAAACTCATCCGCGAGCAGGTAGAAATTGACATCAAATACGCGGGTTACATCGAGCGGCAAAAAGAGGAAATCAGCAAGCACGCCAACCACGAAACCACGCACATTCCAAAGGGACTGAATTACCAAGAAGTCAAAGGTCTGTCGAATGAAGTGAAACACAAACTGAGCGATCACTCGCCCGAAACCATCGGTCAAGCGGCGCGGATTTCGGGTGTAACGCCGGCGGCGATTTCGCTGCTGCTGGTGCACATCAAACGCCTGAATCAGAGCCAAGCGCTCAAACCAAACACGGAGCAGGGCGATGAGTAAAGCCGGTATCATGCGCTTTGACGCCACCCGCGCACGCGAATTATTGACCGATGGCGTGACCGAAATGACGCTTGCAATAAATCAGGGACAGATTGATGCGCTGCTCGAATACCTGTCATTGATGGCCAAGTGGAACCCCGTCTATAACCTCACTGCGATTCGTAAAACCGACGAAATTGTGAGTGCTCACTTACTGGATTCTTTAGCTATCATCGGTCTACTTGACGCATGGCTGGCCAACAAACCCAAGACAAAAATCCTGGATGTCGGCACGGGCGGCGGTTTGCCCGGTGTGGTTTTGGCCATCATGCGCCCGCAATGGTCCTTGACCCTGATTGATCCGGTGCACAAAAAAACCGCGTTCTTACAGCAGGTCAAAGCGCAATTGCAGTTGGACAATCTAACGGTGATTAACGGCAAAGTAGAGGACTTACCAACCGAGGCACAATTTGACCTCATCACCAGTCGCGCATTTTCCAGCCTGATCAATTTTGTTCAATTGTCCGAACACGTTTTGCAGGCGGACGGCTGCTTCGCTGCGATGAAGGGCGTCTTCCCGAGCGAGGAAATGGACGCCTTGCAGCAAGCTTTTGAGCACCAATGGCAGATTGAGCCGCACGAAATTCACGTCCCGCAACTGAATGCACAGCGACATTTGGTTAAAATCAGCAGAACCAACCCCTCGCATCATCCGAAATAACCCAAAGACACGAAAAGGCACAACCATGACGAAAATCTTCTGTGTGGCCAATCAAAAAGGCGGCGTCGGCAAAACCACCACCACGGTCAATCTCGCGGCAGCACTCGCGCAGCTCGGCCAACGCGTTTTGCTGATCGACCTCGATCCGCAAGGCAATGCCACCATGGGCAGCGGCGTGGACAAACACAGCTTACCCTCCACCGTCTACCACGTCTTGCTCGGGTTAAAAGAGATTCAAAAAGCCATCATCCAGCCACCCGAAATCGGCTACGCGCTACTCGCCGCGAATCGTGATTTAGCAGGCGCAGAGGTAGAACTGGTAGACTTTGACCGGCGTGAATACCGCCTGCGCGACGCATTGGCACAAGTTGCCGACCAATACGACTACATCCTCATCGACTGCCCGCCATCGCTCTCCATGCTCACGCTCAACGGCCTATGCAGCGCGCAAGGCGTCCTCATCCCGATGCAATGCGAATATTTCGCGCTCGAAGGACTGTCCGATCTGGTCAACACCATCCGCACCCTGCACAGCAACCTCAATCCCGATCTCGAAATCATCTGCCTGCTGCGCGTCATGTTCGACCCGCGCATCACCTTGCAACAGCAAGTCTCGGCACAACTAAAAACCCACTTTAGCGACAAAGTATTCGACACCGTCATACCGCGCAACGTGCGTCTGGCCGAAGCTCCCAGCTACGGCCTGCCCGGCGTGATTTACGACCGCAGCTCACGCGGCGCGCAAGCCTACCTCGAATTCGCCCAAGAACTGCTCAACAAAAAACTGTAAACGGAACCCATCATGGCAAGCAAACCCAAAAAAGGCGGCCTCGGTCGCGGACTCGACGTCCTCATCGGCGCATCGCACCAAATGAACGTGCAACACGCCGCCGAACACCAACAAGCCGAAGCCAACCCCGCCGGACAACTCACCCTGCTATCGCGCAAACAAATCCAAGCGGGCAAATACCAACCGCGCAGCCACATGGACGAAACCGCACTCAACGAATTGGCCGAATCCATCAAAGAACAAGGCCTGATGCAACCCATCATCGTGCGCACCATCGCCGAAGGACGCTACGAAATCATCGCCGGTGAACGACGCTACCGCGCCGCAGGCATCGCCGGACTCAACGAAGTCCCCGTTCTCATCAAAGAAGTGGACGACAAAAATGCGCTCTCGCTCGCCCTGATCGAAAACATCCAGCGCGAAGACCTCAACCCGCTCGAAGAAGCGCAAGGCCTGCAACGCCTCATCCGCGAATTCGACTACACCCACGAAACCTGCGCCCAAGCCATTGGTCGCTCGCGCAGCGCCGTATCCAATCTACTGCGCCTGCTCAACCTCGCGCAACCGGTGCAAACCATGCTCCTTGCCGGCGACATCGAAATGGGGCACGCCCGCGCCTTACTCTCGCTCGACTCGGCGCAACAAATCATGCTCGCACAAGAAATCGCCAACCGCCGCCTCACCGTGCGCGACGCCGAAAAACGCGTGGCGCAACTACTCAAAGGCGAGGGCGACAAACCCGCCAAAGTGCGCGTCATCTCCGGCGACATCCTGCACCTGCAAGAACGCCTGTCCGACGCCCTCGGCGCGCAAGTCGCGATCAAAGTCGGCGCCAAAAATCAAGGCAAAATGGTGATTCAATTTGGCAACCTCGATGTGCTGGATGGCATTATTGCCAAGATGGTGGGAGAGGCAGAATAAACACCACGCAAAAATACGATGGGTGGCGCGACCCACCCGAATAGTAGGGGCGATTAGTGCAGCATAATCGTCCAAACTTTCGCGCCAAAACAGGCGCACGATTATGGCAATGATATTGCTAATTGTAGTTACACAGCCTTACTTCACTGTTGGTTTTTTTACGCCACGC
>CAZCYS010000131.1:0-3844 GCA_964502825.1 uncultured Hydromonas sp.
CTGACCTGACTGCGGCCGATTTGGAAGCAGCTGTGCGTACCATCGCTGGTAGCGCACGCAGCATGGGTATCATCGTGGAGGGCGTGTAAAATGGCTAAATTGAGTAAACGCGCTAAGTTGTTGGCTGAAAAAGTTGACCGCAACAAACTGTACGCCGCTGATGAAGCATTTGCTTTGGTGAAAGAATGTGCCAATGCCAAATTCACCGAGTCGATTGACGTTGCGGTGCAATTGGGCGTAGACCCTAAGAAATCCGATCAAACCGTTCGTGGTTCGGTGGTGTTGCCTGCCGGTACTGGTAAATCGGTTCGCGTTGCGGTGTTTGCGCAAGGCGAAAAAGCCGAAATCGCTAAAGCCGCTGGTGCGGAAGTGGTCGGCATGGAAGACTTGGCGGAACAAGTTAAAGCCGGCAACATGGACTTTGACATTGTGATCGCAACTCCGGACGCTATGCGTGTGGTGGGCGCTTTGGGTCAAATCTTGGGTCCGCGTGGTTTGATGCCAAACCCGAAAGTCGGTACCGTGACACCAGACGTTGAAACTGCGGTGAAAAACGCGAAAGCCGGTCAAGTGCAGTTCCGTGTGGACAAAGCCGGTATCATTCACGCGACTTTGGGTCGTGCGACTTTTGAAGTGGATGCATTGAAAACCAACTTGCAAGCATTGATTGCTGAATTGACCAAACTCAAGCCTGCGTCAAGTAAAGGCGTTTACATCCGTAAAGTGGCTTTGTCTTCGACTATGGGTGTGGGTGTGCGTGTGGACAGCACAACGATTGCTTAATCGCGTAATCGTTAAAAAATATGAGCTCGTCGCTCACAATTGGGTGGCGAGCGATAAAGCGCTTTGGGTCGCTGTGGAGATGTTTGATCACAGCGAGCTTTCAAAGACCGTTGGTGCGACGGTGGTTTGATTCAAATCATCATTGCTTAATCCCTTGAAAAGCGTGTGTTGAACATGCAGTTCAAATAGCCAACGCAGAATAGCGACCCCGAAAATGAATTGCCGTTGTTTGTTGGGGTGTACGGACAAATAACACAGTCGTTGAGGAAGTCGTTGGGTGTTGTGATTGATGCGCGATGCACATGAACCATGACTTTTCCTTAAAATGATGTAGGAGCTAACAAGTGGCATTGAATCTTGAAGATAAAAAAGCCGTCGTTGCCGAGGTTGCGCAATTGATCGAAAACGCGCAAACCATGGCGGTGGCTGAATATCGTGGGATTAGCGTTGGCGCTCTGACAACATTGCGTAAACAAGCCCGTGAAAACGGCGTGCAAATCCGTGTTTTGAAAAACACCTTGGCGCGTCGTGCCGTTCAGGGCACTTCGTTTGAAGTTTTGGCTGACGAAATGGTCGGTCCATTGCTTTACAGCATCTCTGAAGATGCGGTAGCTGCGGCAAAAGTTTTGAACGACTTTGCCAAAACCAATGATAAATTGGTTTTGAAAGCAGGTGCTTACAACGGTTCTAAGCTGGATACTGCGGGCATCAAAGCCTTGGCAAGCATCCCAAGCCGCGAAGAATTGTTGTCGAAGTTGGCATACGTGATGAAGGCCCCTGTTTCTGGTTTGGCGCGCGCTTTGGCGGCAGTTGCCGAGCAAAAACAGTCAGAAGCGGCATAATCTCATTTTTAACTGATGTTGGGCTGCTGAGTTTCCTAAATTTAATTCAGCACATAGCCCGAAAATATTTGGAGCAATACAAATGGCAATTACTAAAGACGATATCTTAGAAGCAGTAGCGTCAATGTCTGTAATGGATTTGAACGACTTGGTTAAAGCGTTCGAAGAAAAATTCGGTGTATCAGCAGCTGCGGTAGCGGTTGCGGCAGGTCCTGCAGCAGGTGGTGCAGCGGCAGCTGAAGAGAAAACTGAATTTGACGTGATCTTGGCTGAAGCCGGCGCGAACAAAGTATCTGTGATTAAAGCGGTTCGTGAAATCACTGGCTTGGGCTTGAAAGAAGCCAAAGACATGGTTGACGGCGCACCTAAAGCAGTTAAAGAAGGCGTGTCTAAAGCTGAAGCTGAAGAAGCTAAGAAAAAATTGGAAGAAGCGGGCGCGAAAGCCGAACTCAAATAATTGGGTGCTTTTTCGAGTGGGGGCTGACGTTTTCGGACGTCGGCCTTTTCCCGTCTTATAGTCGCTGCTATTGTGTGCTCAGTGTGGCGATCAAAGGGAAGTGGTTGGGAAATGAGCGCAACGTGTTTGGCAGAAGCCAAAACCGAGTTGATTCATTGATTTAGCTTAGTTGATTTAAATTCGATGAGTGAATTTCGTTTTGTTTTCTTTTTAAAGACGAGAAAATAAATTTGGTCGGGTATTGTTCGAGTCCGACAGTTTGGGTGCTTTCGGCGCGCGGTGTTTTTGATGGTCGCGTGTTGTGGCTCAAGTCGACAGTGAAGTGCTGCGCTTGCCACATGAATGGGTTCAGACTGTGCTGGGATGATATTGTCCGCCAGCGACCGGTAGTGGCCGGTCACCAAATTCAACGGGTCTTTAATTTTCTTTGTTTATTCCGATAAACCCTCTGTCTTGGAGTGCTTCATGGCCAAAGCTCAGTCTTACTCATTTACTGAGAAAAAACGCATTCGTAAAAGTTTCGCCAAGCGCGAAGTCGTTCAGCAAGTGCCTTATCTGCTGGAAACCCAGCTACATTCGTATTATGAATTTTTACAAGCCGACGTGGATCCGATGCAACGCCGTAATATCGGCCTGCAAGCGGCATTCACCTCGATTTTCCCGATCGTGTCGCACAATGAAATGGCGCGTTTGGAGTTCGTGAGTTATCACCTCGCGCCGCCGGTGTTTGACGTGAAAGAGTGTCAACAACGTGGTTTGACTTTCTGCTCGGCCTTGCGCGCGAAAGTGCGCTTGGTGTTGATGGACAAAGAAGCGTCCAAGCCGACCGTGAAGGAAGTGAAAGAGCAGGAAGTGTACATGGGCGAATTGCCGCTGATGACCAATACCGGCTCATTCGTGATCAATGGTACCGAACGTGTGATCGTGTCGCAGTTGCACCGCTCGCCGGGCGTGTTCTTCGAACACGACAAAGGCAAAACCCACAGCTCGGGCAAATTGCTGTTCTCAGCGCGCATCATTCCTTACCGCGGTTCATGGTTGGATTTCGAGTTTGATCCGAAAGACGTGTTGTATTTCCGCGTCGACCGTCGCCGTAAAATGCCTGTGACCATTTTGCTCAAATCCATCGGCATGACTCCGGAACAAATTTTGGCTACGTTCTTTGAATTCACCGATGTGACTTTGGTGAAAGAGGGCGGCTACATTCCGGTCAACACCGAGCGTCTGCGCGGTGAAGTGGCGCGTTTTGACATCGTGGACAAAGACGGTAAAGTCTTGGTCGCGCGCGATAAGCGTATCACCGGTAAACACATTCGTGACATCGAAAAAGCGGGTTTGCAGGAAATCCATGTGCCGGAAGATTACTTGCTTGGCTTGGTCTTGGCGAAAAACGTGATCGATGCGGACACGGGCGAAGTGATTGCCAAAGCCAACGATGAGTTGACCGAAGAATCTTTGCGCAAATTGCGCGACGCAGGCATCAAGCGCGTAGAAGTGCTGTACACCAACGAATTGGATCACGGCGCGTACATTTCCAACGCCTTGCGTTTGGACGAAACGGCCGATCAAAATGCCGCGCGCATTGCGATTTACCGCATGATGCGCCCGGGCGAACCGCCGACCGATGAGGCCGTAGAAGCCTTGTTCAACCGCTTGTTCTACTCCGAAGACGCGTATGATTTGTCGCGCGTGGGTCGTATGAAGTTCAACCGCCGCTTGGGTCGCGATAGCGATGAAGGCGCGATGGTATTGGACAACGACG
>CAZCYS010000132.1:0-3832 GCA_964502825.1 uncultured Hydromonas sp.
TTGAGCGTGTGAAAGCAGATGTGAAGAAATTGGTGGATGCGTTTCCGGTGTATGGTTGATTGGAATAAAAACGGGCATTTGCCCGTTTTTTTATTTAGAACAGAAAGAATGTAATGGCACGCATCGAAAACCACAAATACAGCATCGAGGAAGCCTTCAGGGAGTGCTTCTACATCGTCCCGGACTACCAGCGCGAGTACGTCTGGACGGACAAGGAAGTGCATCAGCTGCTGGAGGACATCGGCGAGCAGATCGATGCGGGCACCACGCGGGAATACTTCATCGGCACGGTGCTGGTGTCGCCGACCGAGCAGAAGAACCACTACGAAGTGATCGACGGCCAGCAGCGCCTGACCACGTTTTTCCTGCTGCTTTGCGCGCTCAAGCTTCTGTTCCAGGGTGAGCCGCAACGGCAGATGATTTCCGGGCTGATCTCGACCAGCTACGTGGACAGCGACGGCGAGGTACGCACCAATCTGAAGCTGGAGCCGCGTTACGAGAGCGCAGGCGAAGTGATGGCCAAGCTCGTGGAGCTGGATGCCGAGCCGCAGACCGTGCGGGCGGGTATCCAGGCTGCAGGTATCGCAAGCTTCGGCTCGCTGGAGAACCTGGTCAACGCCTACAGCACGCTCTACCGCTACCTGAAGGATAACTACGACGACACGGCCAAACTGAAGAAGTATTGGGGCTATCTGGCCAACAACGTGGTGTTCATTCAGATCTCTACGGACGTTAGTAGTGCGCTGAAGATCTTCGAGACCATCAATGAGCGTGGGGTCGGTCTGAACCCGATGGACCTGCTCAAGAACCTGCTGTTCACACAGGTCAAGCAAACCCAGTTCACTCAGCTCAAGGACGAGTGGAAGAAGATCACCAAGCCGCTGGAGAAGGAGAAGGAAAAGCCGCTGCGCTTCTTGCGCTACTTCCTGATGGCCAACTACGTCATCAAGAACGAGCGCGGTGATGCGGTGGTGCGCGAGGACGAGATCTACGACTGGTTCATCGCCAAGGACAACGCGGCGCTGTGCGATTACGCAGGCAAGCCCTTCGAATTTGTGCGCAAGGTCATCCGTAACGTCGAACACTACCTCGCCTTCGCTAACGGGCAGGGCAACGACGGCAAGCCCAGTCTGGCGATGGACAGCCTAAAGCGGTTAGCCGGTGGTGCATTCAGCTTGCACTACGTCTTGCTGCTGGCAGCGGCTAACTTTTCGAAACCGCTGTTCGACCACTTCGTGGCGCAGCTGGAGAGCTTCCTCTTCTACTACATCTTCACCAAGACGCCGACCAAGGATCTGGAGCGCAGCTTCTCGCAATGGGCTGATGAGCTGCGCGCAATTGCCGAGGCCAGCGATCCGGTGCAGCAGAAGGTTCAGCTCAACGCCTTCGTTGCCGACCACTTCGAGAAGAACATGGCAGGCAAGTCACAGGAACTGACTGATGCCCTCAAGCGCTTCACGCTGCATTCGATGCAGCAATACCGCACGCGTTATCTGCTAGCGCGACTGACGCAGCACGTCGAGATGGCCTTTAAGGGGGTAAAGGAGCGAGATAGTCTGCAGCAGTATACCAATCTGGAGATTGAGCACATACTACCTCAAAGTCCCAAGAGTGAATTGAGCACGAGTTGGGATGTAGAAAACCCTGATAAAATTTACGATGATTATAAAAATCTCCTGGGTAATTTGACCTTGTTGGAGAAGCCCCTTAATATTGTGGCTGGAAACGATTTTTATGACTTGAAATTAGTTGAGTATAGAAAAAGTGGAAATTACCTAACACGTAGTTTAGCTGAGTTGATTATTTCTGGGCATGATACATCAATTAATAGAATTAATGAGAAGCTGAAAGCATTCACCGTATGGAATGCCAAGACTATTCAAAAGCGTCATGAATTGTTGATTGTTTTAATAAAAGATATTTGGAAAACAACTCTAATTGAATAGTGAGTTAGAATTTGTTTTGGACGGTTTATCCGTCCTTTTTTGTTAAAATACGCGTATGAATATCTCCTATTTACAAACTGCATTAGAACTGGCGCACAACGCCATCGGTCTGTGTTCGCCCAATCCGCGCGTCGGTTGCGTGTTGGTCAAGGACGATCAAATCATCGGGCAGGGACATACGCAATCGGTCGGGCAGGCGCACGCGGAGGTGGTGGCGATTCGTGACGCGCAGGCGCACGGCATTGATACTGCGGGGGCGACGGCGTATGTGACTTTGGAGCCGTGTAGCCATTACGGGCGCACGCCGCCGTGCGCACACGCTTTGATCGTGGCACGGGTGGCGAAGGTGGTGGTGGCGTGTCTGGATCCGAATCCGCAGGTGGCGGGGCAGGGTGTGGAAAAATTGCGCGCCGCAGGCGTCGAGGTGGAGGTATTGCCGCCCGAGCATGAACTGGCACGAGCGGCGTATGATTTGAACATCGGTTTTATGACGCGTATGACGCAGAATCGTCCATTCACGCGGCTGAAGTGGGCGCAGAGTGCGGATGGTAAAACGGCGCTACCGACGGGGCGCAGTCAGTGGATTACGGGCGAAGCGGCGCGGCAGGACGGGCATCTATGGCGCGCGCGCGCGGATGTGGTCGTAACCGGTGTGGGTACGGTGTTACACGACGATCCGCAGTTGAATGTGCGCGGCGTGGCGCTGGTGAATCAGCCGATCAAATGTGTGGTGGATGCGTGGGCGCAAACGCCGGTGAGCGCCAAATTATTCAATGACGGTCCGGTGTGGTTGGCCTGTGCTGAGGTGGCGGAGGATCACCCACAGGCGGGTGCGTTGATGATGCGCTTGGCACTGCTGGAGCAGGAGCATGCGAATCTGACGGTGTTGCGCGTGCCGACGGTTTCAACGGCGGCGGGCGATGTATGCCATGAACGCGTGGATTTGCGTGCGCTGTGGGCGTATTTTGCCGAGCAGTCGTTCAATGAGATTCACGTAGAGTCGGGCGCGACGCTGAATGCGGCGCTGCTGGAGGCTGGTTTGGTCGATGAGCTGCTGATGTACTTCGCGCCGCGTGTGGTGGGCGCGGGTTTACCTGCCGCGAATTTTGCGCCGTCGGTGCAGTTGGATGATTTGCAGCAGGCGGGGCAATGGCGTTGGCTGGATGTGCTGACTTTGGATGATGACGTGCGGCTGCGTTTGCGCAAAAATTAAGGTTTTGTGCTGCGGCGTATGGTTTGCGTTGAAATCAACGGGGGCGTGATGAATCACGCCCCTGTGTTTTTGATGCGCCCACCGTCAATGAGCACTGCCGACGATCATTACCACGGCGCGCGTTGGTCCGTGGTGCATGCGCCGGAGCCGAATAGTCTTCCGTTGACGGGTTTGAGGCGCAGATTGCCGTTGCGGTCAATGGTGACGTCAATCTTGCCATCGCCTTCGTAGTAGTAGCCCCATGATTGGTCTTGGTAGCGGATGATTACGCCCCAAGTCGGCGCGAAGCAGCCAAAGGCTTTGCGATCGCCAATGTCGGTAAATCGGATGTCGCCGCGATCGGGCACGGTGATGGAGAAGGAGCCGTGGTGGTTTTTCGCGGTTTTTCCGGGTTTGACGGGGATGTTGTAGGTGATGGTTTGGTCGTATTGGTTGTTCAGGTTGCGGATGGTGTAGTTTGCTTGTGCGGGTGCGGACAGGGCGAGCAGACCGACCAAGGATAATGCGCCGATGATTTTGGTGTGCATGGGGGAATATTCCTTTTGGTTTAATGATTAAAATAGGTTTTTATTCAACGCGCGCCATTGATAACGGTTGACTCTAATCACGACTTACTGCGCCGGATCGCGGTATTGCCAACGCAGTGTGTCAATCGCGCTCAGCAGCTCGGACG
>CAZCYS010000133.1:0-3783 GCA_964502825.1 uncultured Hydromonas sp.
CGGTCAAATTTTTCGCACATGTGACGGACATCAAAGGCATGGTTCAGCGCAACAGTGCGCAAGGTGCCTTGATCGGCTCGGATGTGCAACCGCTGTTGCCGCTGCAAAGCGCTCGCCGCCAAACCTATTTGAATGAGGGTTTGAGCATAGTTCTGAAAGTGAACTTTGCCAACGACATCGTTAGCGTGGATGGCCAAGAGGTCAAAAACGCCGGTCGCGAAATGACCATTAATTTCATGGACATTGCTGACAAACCGTCCTACGTGATCGTGACTCGTCCGAAACAATCGCAAAACGCGACTTGGCTGTTTGTACTCGCGGTACTGGCGCTGCTCGCTTTGGCCGTGTGGTTCTTGTGGCGCAAAAACAAAGGCGGTAAAGGCAATACGCCACCTCCGGCAGCGACCAAACCAAATGCGCCGAATAGCCCAAGCGCGGCCAATGGAAATGATGCTCATCATGTCAGTAAAGCCGAACAAGCTGGTAGCCCTATCAGTGCCAATACTGCTGCGGCGGTAGCGGGTGCAGCAGCCAGCGCGCCACTGGTTTCCAGTGTGTCCGATAGCGTGTCCGAGGAATGGGGCGCTGAAAGCGTGGGCGTGTTGGAAAGTGTTGCTCCGGCAGCAACGGCTGTCGTGGCAACTACCGAAACAACGGCCGTAGAGTCTCCTGCAGAAGCCACTGAGTCGGCCGACGGAGCATTGAGCAAAGGTCAACGTTTGGCTCAAGTGATTTCTGCCGCAGCGGTTGGTGTAGGCACTTCGGCAGTGGGCGCGGGCGCGCATCATTCGGTGGCGGAAGTGCTGGTGCAGGAAGAAACCGAAAATGCCGGTCAAGCGATTGCAGACGAGCACGCGGTGAATGTGGACGATAAAAAGCCGGAGCAACCGGCATAATGTCGGATAGTGCGACTGTAATGCGACGCAACAGCGCATGATACCGATCAATCCCGTGTGCGAGGATGATGGGTTGGATTGGCTGGATGCGTCGTGATGAATATCAAACGCGGAAACGGGGGGTGTTAACACCCCCGTTTTTTATAGATGATCGACATAAAGCGTGGATAAGATGAATATTTTGGTGACTTATGCGATTGCGGCCGAGCGGGTTCGGATTGATTTTGCGGGTTGTCAGGTGCGTTATTGCGAAACCGGCATTGGCAAGGTGAATGCCGCACTGGCGGTGTATGCGGCGGTGCGTGAACAGCGGCCAGACTTTGTGCTGAATGTCGGTACGGCCGGTTCGGCCACGCAGGCGGTCGGCTCGATCTTGGCCTGCGGGCGTTTTTTGGACCGCGATATGGAAAAGGTGAAAGAGTTCGGCGTGCCGTATTGGTATGATTTTTCGGCTGATCTGGCGCGAATTGATTTGTGCCGTTGGGTCGATTATTCACATGTGTGTAACACCGGCGATTCGTTTGTAACCGAGGTGATCGCGCAGGCGGACGTGGTGGATATGGAGAATTTTGCCGTGGCTGCGGTGTGTCAGCGTGAGGGTATCCCGCTGTTGTCTGTGAAGTACATCACCGACCGCATTGGTGAGAATTCGGTGCAGGACTGGGAAGATAAACTGCATGAGGCGAATGTGGGTTTGCAGGCCTTTTTTGATCGCTGGTCGGCGGCGTAAATCGGTGTCGGGTTTGCACTCATCCATTCGGCACGTTCAATGAATTCAATACGATCGTGGGGAGAAGTATGACGAATGGGGTTTTGACCGCCAGCCAGAAGCAGCAGCGTTGGCTAATGCTGGGTGTGGTGGCGGTGAGTTATATTGTGTCGTTTTTCCAGCGTTTTGCGCCCACCAGCATTGCGACTGATTTATCCGCTGCGTTTGATATTTCGGCGGCTTCGCTCGGGGCGCTCGCGGCGACGTATTTTTATGTGTACACCGTGATGCAGATTCCGACGGGGGTTTTGGCCGACACTTGGGGGCCGCGCCGGATTTTGATTTTGGGCGGTGTGATGGGTGGCGCGGGGAGTGTGCTGTTCGGTTTGGCACCCAGCTTTTCGTGGGCTTTGCTGGGACGCACGCTGATAGGCTTGGGCGTGTCGGTGACTTTCATTGCGATGCTCAAACTGATCGCGGTGTGGTTTGAGGAAACGCGTTTTGCGACCTTGGTCGGCGTGTGTATGTTGATCGGTAATTTGGGTTCGGTTTTAGCTGGATCGCCGTTGTCACAGGGCGCGCAGATGTTTGGTTGGCGCAGCGTATTTGTACTGGTTGGGGTGCTGTCGCTGATTGGGGCGGTGTTGTGCGGATGGTTGGTGCGTGATGCGCCGAATCCGACCTCGAAGGGTGCGGTGCAAATGCCGTGGGCGCAGGTGTGGTTCGGATTTAAACAGGTGGTGGGTAATCGCGATACTTGGCCGACGATTTTAACCAATGCGGGGATATCCGGATCGTTTTTTGCCTTTGCGGGCTTGTGGGCGACGCCGTATTTGATGCAGGTGCATGGTGTGTCACGCGCAGTGGCGTCGGTGCATTTGTCCTTGTGGTTTGGCGGCTTTGCCATCGGCTGTTTTTTCATCGGTACGCTGTCTGATCGCTTGGGTTGGCGTAAACCTGTGGTGCTCACCGCGGCGCATTTGTACGCTGCCATTTGGTTGGTGCTCGGTTCGTGTGTGGCATTGCCGTTGTCCGTGACTTATGGTTTATTCGCGCTGTTGGGGGTGCTGACTTCCAGCTTTAGTCTAACGTGGGCGTGTGCCAAAGAGGTCAATCCTCCGCATTTGTCCGGTATGTCGACCAGCATGGCGAATATGGGGGGCTTTTTAGCGGCGGCGCTGATGCAGCCGTTATTTGGCTGGGTGATGGATTTGGGTTGGCATGGCGCGCTGAACAACGGCGTGCGTATTTACGATCTGAGCACTTGGCAATATGGCATGGCGGTGATGGTTTTGCTGGCGGTATTGGGTGCTGCTTCGACGTGGTGGTTACGCGAAACCCGTTGTCGCAATATTTGGCAAGCGCGGAATTGAATCCGTTTTGTGTTTTACAAAACTTTACACGAGGGACATGATGGATTCATAGAATGGGGTTATAGTGATCTTAAGGATTGAGTACAGGTTTATTAAACTCAGGAGGTCAGTATGAAACATCTATCCATCTACCGTTATTGGGCATCGGTGCTGCTGGGCGCAGCCGTTTTGAGTGGTGTTCCCGCCTATGCGCAAACTACGGTGACTAGTCCGTTGTCTGAGCAGGAGGTACGCGGTTTGTTGCGCATGGTTGAGGAAGAAAAACTCGCCGGCGATGTCTACCAAGCTCTGTACGAGCGTACCGGTCTACGCAATTTCAGCAATATCGTTCAGAGTGAGCGCCAACATCAGCGTGCAGTACAAGGCTTGTTGCAAACGTACCGCCTTACCGATCCGACGGCGGGCAAGCGCGCAGGAGAATTTACTGACCCTGAATTCACGCGGTTGTACCAACAACTGGTGACCCAAGGTGCGCGCTCGAATGTGGACGCGCTCAAAGTGGGTGCTTTGATCGAAGAATTGGATATCGCCGATTTGAATCAATTGACACGGCAGACACAGCGTGCGGACATTAAATGGGTCTATACCAATCTCAACCGTGGCTCGCGCAATCATCTGCGCTCGTTTGATATGACTCTCAAACGACAGTCCGGTGCAAGTGCGTATCAACCTCAACATTTGAGTCAAGCCGAATACGATGCGATCGTCTACTCTGCGCCGGAGCGCGGCGGCATGGGTGGCATGGGTGGTATGGGTGGTATGGGCGCTGGTCGCGGTGCGGGTGGCGGTCGTTGGTAAAAAACAA
>CAZCYS010000134.1:0-3764 GCA_964502825.1 uncultured Hydromonas sp.
CACTGATTTTATCGATGACCTTGTAGCGTCCTTTTTCCTTGATGTTTGAACGAACTAATCCAGCTTCATTGCGATGAACATAATGCTTGGCAAGAATCTCCTTAACCGTCTCAATACCGGTCTGAATGGTTGGTTCATCACTGGTGGCGCAATATTGACCCAGCAAATACTCTAATACATAGGAAGGTACGATGGCATTACCCTTTACTGTTTTCACAAGATCTTTGCGAACAACGAGTCCAGGAAAAAATTTGTTGATTTTTTGATCAAGATCGTTCATCTGTCATCTATCCTTTAAAAATCAAAGTCACTGGTAAATGATCGGCGCATAATATACCGGAGTGACTTGTATTCTTTAAAATGTGAAGTACCTGCATGTCTTTCATCCAGCCGCATAATGACCTCCTGCCCATTCACTTCGTCAGCCTTGCGAGTTAGCACAAAGCGCACCTGAAACTCCCGTTCTCGAGGGTTATCCGAAACTATATCGAAGGTTAGCTCGTGGCTATCAGAAATCAAATCCCCCGCCTCGGTGTATATACCTGCTCGCAGCATACGAGGCTGAACTTTATCCGTTACCGCTCCGGCTTGGTACATAGTGACCGCTAGTTGTCCAGAGGTGATTACAGAGCTTGCACCTCTAATGATGTCCACTTCGACAACGGCGATATCACTCTGGCGCTTCTTATTAATCTTAAGTACGGGGATCACCACCTCTTGCAACGAAGCTCCGCCATGCACAAAGCGACTGCCGGAGCCCTTGAGGCGCAGGCGGTTGATCGATTTGGGAATCTGAACTTCAGACTTTCCAGATAGACCAAGCTGCTCAGAGGTGAACTTATGAAGGGCTGGCGACTCTACAAGCCCTTTTCCAAGCACAAATCGGCGATCTCTGTATAGAATTTGTTCGCCTTTGACCTCGTCCCCAGAAAAGTCGCTCTCATCAATAGCGCGATTTTGATAAAGGAAACCATGATCCGAAGTCACCAGTAAGTTACTGGCGTTGGCTGCGGTTAATTTCTTGATTAAGCGAATCATATCCTGTAGTGTTTCTTCCACAGCTTCAAAAACTCGCTCTTCGGATTCACGCTTGTCACCAGTGGCATCGATGCGGTTGTGGTAAATATAAATCACATCGTGATCGCGTACCAGCGCTCGACAGTCGTCACTTTTCATGGCCATCAGCTCTTCAGCCTTGCAGGCAGTAGTTCGTTGACTGATTGCTTGATCAAGGATCTTGACACGGTTGACCGTTCCTTGCGAGCTTTGCCCATCCACCAGCACGGTGCCAGTTTCATTGTCGGCAATTTCCAGAGTTTTATTAGGTAAAAGCGCCGCCATACCGAGTTGGGTGTAGCTAGGCAACATCGAAAGTGCCGGCTCCAATTCAGCACTATAACGATCCTCTTGACGAACCAGACTTAGAAGTTCTTCACCGATTTCGTAGCGCATAGCATCAGAGATAATCACACAGACCTTGTTGGCTTTGCGTAGGAATGGCTGAACCCAATGCTCGAAAAACTCATTTTGTTTACGTATAGGAAGCGCTTCCCACTTAGATGCCGCGTCCACAAAGGTTTGGAAACGGTCGCCCAGTTTCAGTAGGTAACTGTTGGAATAAAGATTTTCGACCTGATCCGTTAGACTACTCATCAGTGATGCCTGTCCTGACATGCGCACATGGTAGGTGAATTTACGATAAAGTTGGTCGAGTTGAAACCAGAATCGGCTGTAATGCTGCACACCTTCAACCAGACTATTCATAGAAAAATCGGCCTCGCCCAGAGTATGGATAAACTGGGCTGCATAATCAATCGCCTCATACAAATTCTGGAATTCATGATGCCAGTGGCCTTTTCGCCGCTGACGAACCCACATACTCACCTCGCCGCTAGAGACAGTACGATCGGCCACTGATCGCACCAGCTCGCTGATGATTTTTTGATCAATTAGGCGAAAGTAATCCAACTCGATCAATTCGCGGAAATCCCGTTTAGCCAGATCCTGCTCAACACCAATCACCTCGGCGCATTCTGCCGAGAGTATTTCAAAACCGGCTTCGAACTGGCGGCTGTCCTTCCAGAGTTTCAGGAATACTAATGCGTCACCAGTCAGCTTTCCCTGACTTGTTTGATCTTCGCCGCCCATCATCATCGCGTAGCAATATTTGAACAGATCGATAGCAAAGTCACGGATACTCGGCTTATCGGACATATAGCCATAGCAACGGTTCATCTGTTGCCAGAGAAAATTATCCAGGCCGCATCGGCTAATCAGTTTGATCTTCTCATCTCTGTTATCAGCCAATTCCTGCAGCAGATTTTCCACCACCGCATCCAAGCGAGCCTCGCTGCCAGCGCATACCGCTAACATTTTCAGACGAATTTGTCCTGCGGTATCGTCATTGTTCAGTAATTTTTTAAAGGCATCCCTGCGCTTGATTGCTTGGAAGAATTCCGCATGAGCCTGCACCACATCCGTAAACTCCAAGCCGAGCTCTAATTCGGCTAGCCAGATAGCAGCCTGATCGGTACGGAACTCATCATGAGCCAACTGCACATCCAGCAACCAGTTATCCAGATCGGCGGGTTGAGGGCCTTCGCGGTAGAGCAGGAATTTCTGCTCCGGCTGCTCGCGCAGTAGCCGGTACTTGATGCCGTACTCATTATTGAGCAATTCCAGCTTCTCCACTCCAGATAACTCCAATGATTCAAACTCGTCGCGCAACTCCTGTTTGGCGTCGTACCAAAAGATAATCCGATGCCGTTCAAACAGCTTGGTTAGTGCTTGGGCTATACGGTCAGTCATGGGGCAGTCCTTTTGCATCGATCAAAGCCATCAACAATCTGTTGATTTGTTTGAAATTTTCATTCTGGTCATAGAGTTTGCTTACTTCTTTTTCACCGTGATAGAGGTTGTTTCGTAGGCGAAAGGCTATTCTGAGCAATGCTTCCATTTTTTCCTGATTTGAAGATGACTCACCTTCCAATAGTATCCTTTTGACTACATCTTTTTTATCCCCAGATTTGAATTCAAATGAATCAAAGGTACTGGTCGTTTCTCCGTCATGCACATATCTGGTTTGAAAATGCCTCCAAATTGACGGCAGTTCCGATATGCTTTCAGAATGGCTCACAGCAAGCCCAGGCGCATGTTCGTTGATCTGTGCATTTTCATCACAACAGTTCTTTTCGAAAAGATTCCAAATCAGAGTGAAATAAAAGATGCTCGTAAGCTTCGACTCATCAAGGTCTGGATAGTATTGATGGGCTTCTAACCACAGTTTTTCATTTTTCATATGATTCATAGCCCTCAGCCCTCTTTTGCATCCAAACCAACGATCTTTTTCAAGGCCGACCCCAATTTCAGATAGTTTACTTTAACACCATCGTCGAGGTCGATGGCTACCTGCTTAGTTGCCAGTGGATACAGAACTTCGCGCTCGTACTCCTCTAATTCAGCGATCATCTTGTTGATCCTCTCGATTTCCTTCAGGGCTTTGGTCTTGTCCCCCTGAGAAACACTACCGCTGATGCTGACCGCCTCCAGATGATTCTTGTGCGAGGTGAGCTTGGTGCGGAACTCGCGCAGGTAATCATTGAGCACCACACTGACCGTATCCGGGCGGTAGCGGTGCATGTAGATCAGCGCATTGAAGCTGCCCTTGGGACTGGAGAACAGCCAGTAGATGGGCCGTTTCTTGTAGCGTTTCACATGGTCGGTGTAGAACTCGCCGAGGAAGTAATCGCGGATGCTGTAATTGC
>CAZCYS010000135.1:0-3750 GCA_964502825.1 uncultured Hydromonas sp.
TTACCAAATTGGGACGTTTGGCTTTGATGTCATCGCTCGGATTGATAAATCGAGTTAATGCATTGATTTCATTCAAACGCTCTTCATCCGTTCCGGCGAACCGCTGCATCTGACGCAAAGCGCACGCCTGACCGGTCACGCGCCAACCTTGGCGAACAAAATAATCCACGCCACGCGCGATGGCATTGCGGTCTTGCGGATTACTCGACGGCGCGATCAGTTGCAATACGGGCATGATGATCTCCTGCTTTATTGAGTTGATGGCATTATTTTACGCCACTTACCCTTCAATTCCCTGACTGTCCAAATATTCTTCGTAATCGCCTCTGTAATCCACAATCTGACCATCCCCCTTAACCTCGATGATGCGTGTGGCGACATTACCAATGAATTGACGGTCGTGCGAGACGATGAATACCGTTCCGGCGTATTTTTCCAAAGCCAACTGGAGCGACTCGATCGACTCCATATCCAAGTGATTGGTCGGTTCATCGAGCATCAATACATTGTGACGCCCCAAAATCAAGCGACCAAAGCTCATGCGGTGTTTTTCACCACCGGATAAAACACTCACCGGCTTGACCACGTCTTCACCGGAGAACAGCAGTTTACCGAGCACGCCGCGAATCACCTGATCGTCGTCACCCGGCTGACGGTAGTTGCCCATCCATTCCATCAGGTTTTCGCTCGAATCAAAATGCTCGGCCACATCTTGTGCCATATAGCCAATGTCGGCATTTTCCGACCATTTGACCGTACCGCTGTCCGCTGCCAAATCACCCTCAAAGATACGCAACAAGGTGGTTTTACCCACGCCATTGCCACCGATGATGGCAATTTTGTCACCCGCTTCAATCATCGTGGAGAATTTGCTGATGATCGGACGATCAAAGGTTTTGCTGATATGCTCCACCTCAACCGCCAAACGATGCAACGGTTTATTTTGCTCAAAGCGAATAAACGGATTTTGGCGCGATGATGGTTTCACCTCAACCGTATCCGCCTTGATCTTCTGAATCATTTTTTGACGCGAAGTCGCTTGTGAGGCTTTCGATTTATTGGCCGAGAAACGCGCCACAAATTCTTGCAACTCGGCAATACGCTCTTTCGCCTTGCTGTTGGCTGCCATTTGGCGCGCGCGCGCCTCCGCCGAGGCGAGGCTGTAATCGTCGTAGTTGCCCGCATACACGGTCAGCGTGCCATAGTCCATATCGGCCATGTGCGTACACACCGCATTCAAAAAGTGTCGGTCATGCGAAATAATCACCATGGTCGAGTCGCGCTCATTGAGCACACCTTCGAGCCAGCGAATCGTATCGATGTCCAAGTTATTGGTCGGCTCGTCCAACAGCAACACATCAGGATTGGAGAACAATGCCTGCGCCAACAGCACACGCACCTTTAAGCCCGGCGCAACGGCGCTCATCAAGCCTTGATGCAATTCCAACGGCAAGCCCACACCCAGCAGCAGCTCGCCCGCGCGCGCCTCAGCCGTGTAGCCATCGTACTGCGCAAACACGCTCTCCAGCTCCGCCGCGTGCATATAGTCGTCCTCGGTCGCCTCCAGATTCGCATAAATCGCATCGCGTTCGGTCATGGCCTGCCACATTTCCGTGTGCCCCATCATCACCACGTCCAGTACGCGCATATCTTCGAACGCAAACTGATCCTGACGCAATTTACCCAAACGCACGTTTGGCTCGATCACCACTTGACCGGAGGATTGCTCCAGATCGCCACCCAAAATTTTCATAAAGGTTGATTTACCGCAACCATTCGCACCGATCAAACCGTAACGATTGCCCTCACCAAACTTCACATTGATGTTTTCAAACAATGGCTTTGCGCCAAACTGTTGAGTAATATTGACTGCTGATAACACACACACTCCATCCGACAAACTGATAAAAAATCCAAAACAAAACACGCTAAATGAGCCATTTAGCGTGCATCGTCCAACTTATTCCTGCGCGACCTTAATACGTTCGGGATACAACTTCACCCCCATGCGCTCACGCAACGCCGCCATATACGCGCTCGCCGCCAAATTTTCATTCGGCGTATTCCACACGCTTTGCGCCCACTGCGTCATTTGTGCCAATTGCGGCGGCGGCAAAGACTCCTCTTTCACCACGCGAATCAGATCCACGCGATCGGTGTCCGCCACCACGGCCAACGCAGGCAAATTCGCCAGCGGCAGATTCATCGCCTTCACCGCAATCGCCGGTGTCGCCACGTCGCTACCGAGCCAGCTTAAATACTGCGCATTGCCAATGGACGCACTCGCCGACTGATTGGCCAGATTTTTCTGCGCGTCTTCGCTCGCTTTGGCCACAGCCGCCTCACGACGCAATTGCTGCTCAACCTCGGCCTTCACCTCATCAAAGCTGCGCACGCCCGCCGGACGATAATTCACCACACGTGCCACCAACAAATCACCCGTCGGTAACGCCATCACCGGCGCAATGTTTTTTGATTCCGCTTGTGTCGCGTTGAGCAAAGCCTCGCGGACTTTTGGATCTTGGAACACCACCGGTTCATTCGGCATCGCTTGACGCAGAATGCCTTTGCCCTGCTCGACCTTCGCATTAAACATGTTTGCCAATGCGGTCAAATCCTGTGGCGCTTTGGTGATCTGCGCATCCAAGCGCTCCGCCAATTTCTTTTGCACCACTTTTTCCAACACCACTTTGGACTGATTCGGATCTTGACGCACCTTCGCCAACTGCTCCGGTGTCGCATCGGCACCAAACACCGCCTTAATATCCTCATCACTTAAACTGGATGCGGCGCCACCGCCACCCGCAACCGGAATCACAGCGTAATCCACATCGAACGCATCCGGCACATTGAACTGCGACTTGTGCTGGTCGTAATAAGCCTGAACCTGATCGGGCGAGACCGATACCTGCGCCATATACGGCGTCAAATCCACCGATTTAATCTCCACCAAGCGTGCGCGACCAAAGAATTTGGTCATAAATTCGGCGCTCACCGGCAAATTCAACGCACGGTAGGCCGGAACCACTTGCTCTTTCACCAAATCCGCACGAACACCCGCCTGATGCATCGCCGGTGTCAAACCCTGCTGTGCCAATGCAGCTTTATACGCCGCCTCATCAATGCCACCTTGTGCATTTTTCGGCATGCCCTGCATCTGCGCAAGCGCTTGAACCAACTCCGCATCACTGACCGTCATTTTGCCGCTCGCGAGCAAATCCTCAAACAACACGTCATTGCTCATTTGCGTCAGAAACGCCGCTTGCGCTTCCGGTTTTTGATAATACGCGGCATCAAAATGATCACCCATCTGCTGGCGCGCATTGTCCACGAAACGACGATAGCTCGCGTTAAACTCCTGCTGTGTGATTTCGCGCTCGCCCACTTTGGCCAAAGCCGTGTCGCTGGCAGAGCTATTAAATGAAGCAACGCCGGTCAAAACAAATGCCGGCAAGATCAGCAAAAGCAAAATAAATTGGAGCCAACGTTGATGTGTTCGCACAAAATCAAACATAACAAACCCTTAATAAATATGGATGCCGCCCAATACGCATCGGCACGCGCAAGCACGTAATAACATACAAACCATACGAGCTTGCCAAAATGCGACCCCCGATTAGCAGGCGGCCAGAAATAGACCCGTATTATAAAGGAGCACAAGAAAAAAGGCGAACCGAAGTTCGCCTTTGATCGATTTATTGGCGGAGCGGACGGGACTCGAACCCGCGACCCCCGGCGTGACAGGCCGAT
>CAZCYS010000136.1:0-3742 GCA_964502825.1 uncultured Hydromonas sp.
CGAAGATGGAGCCGACGGCTTGGACGACATTCTGGGCGAATGTGTTCACCATCGGTGCGAAAGGTGGCTTCGGTCTGATGGTCGCGGTTTTGTCCGGTTATATTGCCTACTCCATTGCGGATCGTCCGGGTTTAACGCCGGGTATGATCGGCGGTGTCTTGGCCGGTATCACTGGTTCGGGCTTCTTGGGCGGGATTATCTCAGGCTTTTTGGCCGGTTATTTCACCAAATGGCTCAACGGCGCGATCAAACTGCCGCGTAATTTGGCGGGGCTAAAACCGGTGCTCATACTGCCGTTGATCAGTACATTGGTGGTCGGTTTGATCATGTTCTACGTGGTCGGTGTGCCGGTATCGGGCTTGCTCAAAGCCATGACCGCATGGTTGACCAGCATGCAGACCTCCAGCGCATTGGTGCTCGGCTTGATTCTTGGTGCGATGATGGCGTTCGATATGGGTGGTCCGGTGAATAAAGCGGCTTATACCTTTGCCGTGGGTTTGCTCGCCAGCCAAGTGTATGCGCCCATGGCAGCCGTGATGGCTGCTGGTATGACGCCGCCGCTGGGCGTGGCTTTGGCCTCGTATTTGTTCAAAAACCGCTTCTCTGAAGAAGAGCGCAAAGCAGGCAGTGCAGCGGCGGTACTCGGTATCGCATTCGTGACCGAAGGCGCAATTCCGTTCGCAGCGCGTGATCCGATTCGTGTGATTCCAGCACTGATGACGGGTTCGGCTGTGGCAGGTGCGTTGTCTATGGTGTTCGGGGCGCAATTGCATGTGCCGCACGGAGGGGTTTTTGTATTGCCGATTCCGAATGCGGTGGATAATTTGTTACCGTACATTGCTGCCATTGCGATTGGTACCGTGGTTACGGCTGCGATGCTGTTCGTGCTGAAAAAACCAATTCCACAGGATGCGGCCTAATTAGCCTGATCCAATAATAATGTAGGGGCGCATGATTGCGCCCCTATTTTTCTGGTTTTTTATAATGAGATGGAAAGGGCGCATGCCATGCGCCCCTACGTAATCCATTATTTAAGAAAATGCGGAAAAGGTAGGTTTTTACTTTTTCCGTATTCCCTTAGAAACTATCCCCAGGCACACGCACCCAGCCTTCCATGATGATACGGGCGGAGCGGCTCATGATGGCCTTGGTCACCGTCCATTCGCCGTTGACCTGTTTCGCCTCCGCACCCACGCGCAAGGTGCCGGAAGGATGGCCGAAACGCACCGCCGTGCGTTCGCCACCGCCTGCCGCCAGATTCACCAAAGTGCCCGGCACTGCCGCCGCCGTGCCAATCGCCACCGCACAAGTGCCCATCATCGCGTGGTGCAGCTTGCCCATCGACAAGGCACGCACCAGCAAATCCACATCACCCGCTGCGATGGTTTTGCCGCTGGAGGCGGTGTAGCTGGTCGGTGGTGCGACAAAGGCGATTTTCGGCGTGTGCTGGCGTGTCAACGCTTCTTCAGGGTTTTTGATCAAACCCATGCGCAAGGCACCGGCGACACGAATCGCCTCGAAGAATTTTAATTTTTCAGGGTCGGAATTGATGTCCTCGCGCAACTCCGTGCCGGTGTAGCCAATGTCGGCGGCGTTGACAAACACGGTTGGAATCCCCGCGCTGATCATGGTGGCTTTGAATGTGCCAATGCCCGGTACTTCCAAATCATCCACCAGATTGCCGGTCGGGAACATCGAGCCGCCGTCCTCCGAATCATCGGATGGATCCATAAATTCCAACACGATTTCCGCCGCAGGGAATGTCACGCCGTCCAGCTCAAAGTCGCCGGTTTCCTGCACTTGGCCGTTGCTTACCGGCACATGGGCGATGATGGTTTTTTGAATATTCGCCTGCCAGATGCGCACCACGGCCACGCCGTTTTCAGGGATGCGCGCCGGATCAACCAAGCCTGCATGAATCGCAAACGCACCGGCGGCGGTGGACAGATTGCCGCAATTGCCTGACCAATCCACAAAAGCCTTGTCAATCGAGATTTGACCGTAGAGATAATCCACGTCGTGATCCGGCACGCTGGCTTTGGACAAAATCACGCATTTGGAGGTGCTGGAAGTCGCGCCGCCCATGCCGTCAATGTGCGCGGCGTATGGATCGGGACTGCCGATCACGCGCATGAATAATTTATCGCGTGCTGCGCCGGGCTTTTGGCAGGATTCAGGCAAATCCTGCAAACGGAAAAATACGCCTTTGGATGTGCCGCCACGAATGTAGGTGGCGGGGATTTTAACTTGTGCGGCAAAAGTGGACATGACGACCTCCGTGAAATAATGATGCGTTATAGTAGCCCAAATCGCTTACGATTAACCTACAATGACATGATTGTCCATCATACCTCAAGCCAGTTGAAGCCCCATTGATCATGAGCCAAAGCACACACAGTTTTAACTGCATCTTGCCGGATGAACCGCCGCAAATATTGATTTTAGGTTCCTTACCCAGCGTCGCATCGGTCACGCAACAGCAGTACTACGCGCATCCGCAGAATGCTTTTTGGCGCATCATCGAGGCCTTGTTTGCCGAGCGTCAGCCGTTGACGTATGCGCAACGAATCGCACTATTGAAACAGCACCGCATCGCCTTGTGGGACGTGATCGCCAGTGCGAAGCGCGAAGGCAGCTTGGACAGTGCGATTGAGGCTGCCAGCGTCGTGCCGAATGACATCGTCGGCTTGCTCCATGCTTTTCCCAGTCTACACAGCATTTATCTCAACGGCGGGAGCGCGACCACATTATTCAAACGCCACATCGCCAAACAACTACCCCGTTCAGTTTCGGTCGTTTCGCTGCCGAGTACCAGCCCTGCAAATGCGCGCATGCGCTTCGAAGAGAAACTGGCGCAATGGCATGTGGTGCGCGATGCGCTGTGCGTGTCAGGCTAAGTGGCTTTCGCTGATCAGTCGTCAAGCCAAATAGGGTGAATAGGGTAAATAGGGTTTATTCATCACAATCAATCGGGCATAATCATCCTGAACCATTGCATCCGCAGTGCGTTTTTCATCCTTCGCTAGGCGCAGAAAGGAACGAAGCATGCCTACATTTCGAGAGTTTATTGAATTCGTTGGAATCGCGATTGATTTTGCGGGCGTTGTCGCCATCGCATTGGGGCTGCTGTACGCCATTTACGTGTTTGCTACCGTGCGCACCAGTCGGACGGAGCGCATTCGCCAGTTGCGCCAAAATCTCGGCAGCGGTATTTTGATTGGTTTGGAACTACTGATTGCCGCCGATATCGTGCGCACCGTCGCGATTACCCCGACTTTGGAAAGCGTTGCGGTTTTGGGGCTGATTGTGATTATCCGAACCTTCCTGAGCATGACCTTGCAAGTCGAACTGGATGGCCGATGGCCGTGGAAACGCCAAAACCCAAGCGCGCCTAATCAGTAAATAAAGTGGATTTTGTTTAGAGATCCCGCTGCTCATAGACTACCCTTGTATGTGCCCCCGGGAGTTATTACTTCTTCTCAACAACTTGAGGAGTTTCAAAGATTAGAGAGGTTGGCGGGAGCGTCGGAAGAAGTTTTGCAAGGTAAAAGGCGAATCGAAATAATAATGGAAGCTCAACAAGTAGCTATATTTCAGCCTGTATTTTGTATAACGTCGATAAAAGGGATCAAGTTCTACAGCATTGCACGGCAATTAATGAGTGATCACAGAAGATATTTGCATTTGCTGGGTAATACCCCCTAAAAAAGCCAGCACCTAAAAGTAGAACCCTTTAAACTAA
>CAZCYS010000137.1:0-3707 GCA_964502825.1 uncultured Hydromonas sp.
CCGGCGTGCGCGTCATCGGCACGTTTGAACCCCAAACCATCAGATAAGTCGAGTTATACCAATCGGCAGATTCGGCCACGTCGGTCTGTTCACCCCAAATTTGTGGCGAGGCCGGTGGCAAGTCACAATACCAGTCATAAAACGACAAACACGCGCCACCAAGTAAAGACAAATAACGTGAGCCAGCCGCATAACTCACCATCGACATGGCGGGAATCGGAGAGAAGCCTATCACGCGATCGGGACCGTAGTTTTTCACCGTGTAGGCATTGGCCGCGGCGATGATTTCCTCCACCTCGTCCCAAGTCGCGCGCACCATACCGCCGAGGCCACGTTTGGCTTTATACTGTTTCGCACGCTCAGGGTCTTGGCTGATGTATTCCCACGCGCCGATCGGCGTCATGGTTTTACGCGCTTCGCGCCATAGGCGCATCAGATGCCCGCGTATCATCGGGTATTTCACGCGCTGCGCCGAATACACATACCAGCTATACGACGCACCACGCGGGCAGCCGCGCGGCTCGTGGTTCGGCAGATCAGGCCGCGTGCGCGGATAGTCGGTCTGCTGGGTTTCCCAGGTAATCAAACCGTTTTTTACATACACCTTCCAACTGCACGAACCCGTACAGTTCACGCCATGCGTCGAGCGCACGACTTTATCGTGCTGCCAACGGCTGCGATAGGCGTTTTCCCATTTGCGGTCTTCATCCACCACCGCCCCATGCCCGTCTGAAAACGTGCTTTTCACTTTACCGAGAAAGTTTAATCTGTCTAAAAAGTGGCTCATACTGCCTCTCTATGGTCTGATAAAAAATGCCGTCCTGAGAAATACACAATTTCCTCAAGGTACGGCATCAGTTTAGGAGAGATGAAGCACAATACCCATTGCCTGAACGTGGTGTCTATGGTGTGCAATGGGTGGGGAGTAGACTAATCCTTTTGGGGGAGAAGGTTTTTTACATTGAACTCATTGGGTGCCAAATGTCATAGCAACTATCAGGTCAATAGCATCTTCAAGCCCGAAATCAACAGCACCACGCTTAAAAAACGCTGGATCATCGGCACATTCAAACGTCGGCTGCCCAAATGCGCGCCGATAAAGCCCCCGATAACCACCGCCAAAGCCCAATACGGCAAATCGGGAGACAAACGCGGCTGATGGCTCAGTACGCCCAGCAGCCCCGAAATCGAGTTGACCAGAATAAACATCGCCGCTACGCCTGAAATCACGCGCACCGGCGCCCAATTCATGCGCAACAGCAAAGGACTGAGGAAAATACCGCCGCCCACGCCAGTCAGACCCGAGAGCAGCCCCAAAACCGCACCGACGATGGCCAAAATCAACGGCGAGACGACTTTAGGCTCCGGCTGAGTGGTTTTGAACGAACGCATCCACGAATACAGCACCGCATAAATCAGCACCACGCCAATCATCGGTTTGTACCAATGCGCGGGCAAAGTCATGGTTCCGCCGAGAAAGGCGAACGGAATCGAGGTCACCGCGAGCGGCAAAAATATCCGCCAAGAAAATGCCCCCGCACGATAAAACTGATACACCGCAATCAGCGAGACCAAGATATTCAAAGCGAGCGCGCTGGGCTTCATCACCGCCGGTGCAATCCCCACCAGCGCCATAATTGCTAAATAGCCAGAAGCACCCGCATGGCCGACACTGGCGTACAACAAGGCAATCACGCCCATCATCAGCGTAACCAGCAAGCTCCAAACCCAAGGCTCCATCCACATGTCCATTTAGCGCACTCCCACGCCATACGCCATCATCAGCCCCAAAATCGGGAACAGCATGATGACATGCGCTTGTATCATCATCCGACGTCGCATTGCATCCAAATCATCGGGGCAAAACGACGGACTCAGTCGCCAGCGGCCATAGGCTTTTTGCACTTTGAGCGACATTAAACTGATGGCAATAAACGCCAGCAATTTGAACCAAAAAATCGGTTGCGTGCTGTAAAAAGCCCAAGTTTTCACGCCAAACGCCGCGCGCGCCAAACCGCTTAATAACACCGCCAGCACGCTGCCCCAATAAAAATAACTCAGGCGCAGCAATCGCGGCACAATCGTTGCATCCCACCACGAAGCGCGGCACAAGGTGATTTGACTGCTCAAAAAAACCACCAGTCCCAGAAAGGCACTGATATGAATCACCCCCAAAAGCAGCTCAGCGTACATTCATCTATCCCTTAGTCGATTAAGCAAAACTCAAAAGAAGCGCAGCCCGCATGATTGAAGCGAATTTCACGCGCATCCGATGTCCATTCTAACTGAGATTGGAACCGTTTCCCATTAGCCAAAAGAGCAAGCCCTCGATAAAAAATCAAGGGCTTGTTCTTGAATGCAGACGCACCGATTAAAACCCCATCAGCACGGCGTTTGTGCATTTTTACGCGAGTAATACCACCAGTTAATCAGCAAACACAGCACGTAGTAAATGATGAAGCCAATCAGTGCCGCTTTCACACCACCCGTCGCAGAAATAGACAGGCCATAGCTTTTCGGTACGAAAAAGCCGCCGTACGCACCAATCGCCGCACTAAAGCCCAACACCGCTGCCGCTTCCTTGTTCGCATTGGTCTCGATTTGCGTTGCACTCACGCCTTTTCCGGCCAAGCGCGCCGCCACGGTGCTGAAAATTTTCGGCACTTGCGCGAAAGTCGATGCATTGCCCACACCGGTCAAGGCAAACAGAGCGATAAAACAGGCGAAAAAGCCGTTGAAATTACCGCTACCGTCTACGCCTTTGACCGGTAAAAAGTGAATCACGCCGAATACCGCGACAATCATACCGATGAATACCCATGTGGTCACGCGCGCCGCACCGAGTTTATCCGACAGCTTGCCGCCGATCACGCGCGAAATCGCGCCGATGAGCGCACCCAAAAACACATAGTTGGTCGCATTCACCTGCGGGAACTGCCCTTTCATCAGCAGGCCAAAACCCGCCGCAAAACCAATAAACGAGCCGAATGTACCCAAATAAAGCACGCACATCAACCATGTGTCTTTGCGTTGGAAAATCACCGATTGCTCTTTGAACGAAGCCTTCGCGCTGGACAAATCATTCATACCGAACCACGCGGCGATGGCGGAAATCGCCACCAACGGTACCCAGAAAAACGCCGCATTTTGCAACCAAATCTGTTTCACCTCGGCGCCCTTGGTGAAGGTTTGCGCCTCACCCAATGCCAATGCGCCCATGGTCACCACCACCGGCACGACAAATTGCACCACCGACACGCCCAGATTACCCAGACCCGCGTTGATGCCCAGCGCCGTACCTTTTTCCGCTTTCGGGAAAAAGAAGCTGATATTGCTCATGGACGAGCTGAAGTTCGCGCTACCAAAACCACACAACAAAGCCCAAATCTGCATTTGCCACAGCGGAGTATTCGGGTCTTGCACCGCAAAACCCAAACCCAGCAAAGGAATCAGTAAGGTCGCAGTTGAGAACGCCGTCCAACGGCGGCCACCGAAAATCGGCACGACGAAGGAATAAAAAATCCGCATGGTCGCACCCGACAGCGCGGGCAAACCGGCCAAAGTGAACAGCTCTTCCTTAGAATATTTAAAACCGATATTCGGCAAATACGTCAAGGTCACACTCAAAATCTGCCACACCGCGAAAGCCAGTAACAGCGCCGGTACCGACAGCCACAGATTGCGCCGCGCGACGGCGCGTCCTTCGG
>CAZCYS010000138.1:0-3705 GCA_964502825.1 uncultured Hydromonas sp.
ACTGGCGTGTGGTCATTTCGTATAAATTCAGATCGCCCAAGCGATTGAAATTGCGACCAGTGAATAAATCAAAACGGCCAAACGACGTGTACTGAATGCTTTGCGCCATGCCAATCGGATTGGCCATCGGTACCAAAATGATGTGCGCATTCAAACGATTTTCAGACTCCAGCTGCTCCAGCTTTTGACGCAAATAGTAGCTGACCAAAGCGCCGGGCATTTCATCGGCGTGCAAACTGCCCTGAATATACACTTTGCGCTCAGAACGCTCGTCACCAAAGTGCAAAACGGTCAATTCGTATTGAATGCCGATGCCGCCTTTGATTAACTCGATTACTTCTGTTCTCATGGGGTTATCCTTTTATCTTTTAATGAGTCAATGCCAAATGTTTCAGATATTTACGCTCCAGACGACGGAAGGCGTAGACCATCAATGACGTTAAAATCAAATAAATGATGGCGGCTGAAATAAACGCAGGAAACGGCTGATAATATTTGGTATTGAAATCCAACGCCTGCCCAGTGATTTCAAACAGGGTCACGACCGATGCCAGAGCGGTACTTTGCAGCATCATGATGACCTCATTGCTGTACGCAGGCAGCGCACGGCGCAGGCTCGATGGCAAAATGATGCGGCTCATGATCTGCCGGTTGGTCAAGCCATAGGCCTCGCCTGCCTCGATATCGCCATGAGGTGTATTGCGAATCGCACCGGAGAAAATCTCTGTGCTGTACGCAGCCGTGTTCAATGTAAACGCCAGCCATGCCCAGAAGAAGCCTTCTTTCAAAAACGACCAGCTCTCTTTTTGCATCAGGTCTTGTACCCAGCCAAACTCTGGCATGCCTTTGTAAAACAAATAAAGCTGAATCAACAACGGCGTGCCGGTGAAAAAATAGGTATAAGCACGAACTATTTTGGCGCCCCAAGTGTCGCGTTGAGCATGAATCATTGCCAAAGGAATGGCCAAAACGAATCCCGCAATGACCGAAGCCGCAGTCAGTTCCAAAGTCAATGGAATGCCCTGAAGACAATGCAAAAAGGCTTTCCAAAGCATGGTGAAAAAATTATTTTCCATAGCTATATCCTCTCACCCCACGGGCATATTTAACTTCCAGTTTGCGAAACACCCAGAAAGATACGCTGGTCATCGCGAGGAACAACGCCGCGGCCACCAAGCCGAACAAAAATGAGGCATGCACCGCGCCACCTGCCTGATCGGTTATGCGTGTCATATCATCCAGACCGATGATCGACACCAGCGCGGTTGATTTAATCAACACCTGCCAATTATTGCGAATACCCGGCAGCGCAAAGCGCATCAACAGCGGAAAGGTGATGCGTTTAAATACTTGCCAAGGACTCATGCCATACGCATGCCCCGCTTCGGGTAAGCCCTTAGGTACCGCCAAAATCGCCCCGCGAAATGTTTCTGAAAAATACGCGCCGAAAATCACGGACAAGGTCAATACACCGGCCATGAATGGATTCAGTTCAATCGGTACGACCTCCAAACGATCCGCCCAATCGTTGATCAAAATTTGAGCGCCATAATAGATCAACAACATCCACACCAAATCCGGCACACCACGAATTACAGTCGAATACGCCACCGCCAGACGACGGATAAAGCCCACTTTGGACATCATCATACTGGCGCCAATCAGCCCCAGCACCATCGAAAGCGCCAGTGTCACCAATGCCAATTGCAGGGTCAGAAAAGCACCTGACAAAATCAGCGGCATATAGCGAACCACATCATCAAAATGATTAAACATACGAAAGCCCCTTACTCAATAACGATCCAACGATCCATTAGCGCGAACACATTTTTTGATCGAATGGGTTGCTGGTCGTGTATGACGCATGAGATTGCACAAAAGCACCTGATTTCAAATGAAACAGGTCAAATGAAATAGGTGCTTTGCTGGATGGAAAAGTCAGACTTAGAAATTGGCGTCGTTGGAGTACAGGTACTTGGCATTGTCACCAAAATATTTGGTGGCCAATGCCTTGTACTTGCCGTTTTTCAGAATGGCATCCAAGCCTTTGTTGAGTTGATCGAGCAGCTCTTTATCACCTTTACGAACCGCCATGCCGACGCCATCACCCAATACGGCCGAGTCGGCGCTGTTTGGAATGGTGGTTGGCAAAATTGCAAAACCTTTGGCTTGTGGCGATTTCATGAAGCCTTCGGACAGAATCATTGCGTCTGAAAATACCACGTCTGCGCGACCTGAAATCAAATCGGCATACGCATCCTCAGTGGTTTTATAACGCTTCACTTTGGCGCTCGGATAGTATTTGGTCGCATAAAAATCCTGAACCGTACCGTGCTGAACCGCAATGGATTTTCCTTTGAAACCGGCGTCAGATACCTCAAAGTTGGCGCCTTCTTTAGCCAAGAACGCATTGGGTGTGTCCGAGGTTTTGTTGGAGAAATCAACGGATTGTTTGCGTTCCGGAGTGATCGCCATAGAAGACATGATCACATCATATTTTTTCGCTTGCAGTCCCGGGATAATTCCATCCCACGCCTGATTGACAAAAGTACATTGCGCTTTAATCTCTTCGCAGATCAGTTTTGCCGTGTCAATATCAAAGCCAATCACTTCGCCTTTATCATTGGTGTACTCGAATGGCTCATACGTCGCATCGGTACCGAAGCGAATAACCAAAGGCTGGGCATTGCCTGCACCTGCCGCTGCATCACCCGCAGGTGCTGCGGTTTTCTTCGGTGCCGGTTGGCATGCGGCCAAGCCGAGCACACCTACGAGCGCAATAGCGGCCACTTTCATAGTTGTCATCGTGTTTTTCATGTTGTCTCCTTTTTATATCGGTTGTAATAAGATGTTACGAACTTAACGCACTGATGAAAATCATCAAGCAATTAATTGGTGCGGCAGTGACTGTGGATGACGGATAAAGTCAAATAGGTTTTTCGGGTTGTCGAACTCAGGAATCAAATCAATGTCGCCGCCCAATTTGTATTGAGAAGACAATTGATACAGATAGTTCAACATGCTGAAATCTTCCAGCGCAAAACCAACCGAGTCAAATACAGTCACTTGGGTATTTGAATCGCGGCCTGACTTCAGGTTTTGGAACACTTCCCACAATTCAGTCACAGGGAAATCGGCAGGCATTTGCTGAACGTCGCCTTCGATGCGGCTTTGCGGTTCAAACTCGACAAATACCTTACCCATGCGCAAAATATCTTCGTGCAATTCGGTTTTGCCCGGGCAGTCGCCGCCGACCGCATTCAAATGCATGCCCGGTTCGATCATTTCCGGTGTGATGATGGTTGCGTATGCTTTATCCGCAGTGACGGTGGTCACGATATCCGCACCTTTGACCGCTTCGGCCGTAGAGCTTGTGCGAATCAGTTTGATTTCCGGATAGGCGCTCAGATTGTCGATGAGCTTATCGGTTGCTTCTGGGTCAATGTCAAACAAGCGAACTTCGTTGATGCCCATGATGAAGTGGAACGCCAAGGTTTGAAATTCACTTTGCGCGCCATTACCGATCAGCGCCATAACGCGTGAATCCGGACGAGCCAACAAGCGTGCCGCCATCACCGAGGTTGCCGCAGTGCGTACCGCCGTCGCCAAGGTAAACTCGGACAAGAGCAAAGGAAAACCGGTCTGCACATCCGCCAAGCCACCGAATGACATGACGGTCGATAAATCGTATTTGGTATTTTGTGG
>CAZCYS010000139.1:0-3687 GCA_964502825.1 uncultured Hydromonas sp.
ACTTCCTCCAAATCAAACAGATTGACCAAAATGCTTTTGTGCTTTTTCGGCATCAACGGCGTTTGCTCCAGCACCAACGCACGGATTTCTTCGCTCGATAGCGTTTCTTCGTCCGGCTTCGGATTGATGCGCATCAAACGCAGCAAGCCATTGGCAAACAAATTGGTGAACCATACCGCCGGATAGATGATGGTCAGCAACGGCTTGAGAATCAGGCTGGCGGGCAGCGCAATTTTTTCAGGATAGGCCGCACCGATGACTTTCGGCGTCAGCTCACTAAAAATAATGATGGCAAACGAGATAAGTGCTGCGGCAATCGACAAGGCATATTGATTGTTCCCCCAGTAGTGCGCGGCAATCGCACCGGAGAACATCGCGGAAATCGTATTGATCACATTATTGCCGATCAAAATCACACCGAGCAAACGCTCGGTTTGTTCGAGCAATTCCTGTGTCCGTATCGCAGCTCGGTTGCCCTGCTTGGCCAAATGGCGCAAGCGAAAACGATTGATCGCCATCATCGAGGTCTCGGCGATCGAGAAAAACCCAGCCACCGCCAGCAAACCTACTAAAATTAAAATCTGTGCCCAAAGCGGGAGCGTATCCACAGTTGTTCCTTTAGATTGACGAGTCGCAATTGTTGCGCAAAAACGGCTTACACATCACGCGCCAGCGAGTAATCCGCCAACGCCAGCAAGGTTTGCTTGAACTCAGATTCCGGCAAAAAGTCCAAAGCGGCTTTCGCTGCCGCCACTTCATGCTCGGCTTTTTGATGCGTGTAATCCAGCGCGCCTTTCGACTTGATCGCGTTCAAAATCGTGGTGAAGTCGGAATGCGCCTGATCAATACCGCCATTCTCAATCGCCGCTCGCACCATCGCTTTTTCCGCATCCGAACCATTTTCCAGCACATAAATCAGCGGCAAAGTCGGCTTACCCTCGCGCAAATCGTCGCCCACGTTTTTACCCAAAACCGCCGTATCGCCCGCGTAATCCAAAATATCATCGGCCAACTGGAACGCCGCGCCCAGATGACGACCATAAGCAGCACACAACGCCTCCTGCTCCGCCGTACAACCGCTCATCACCGCGGCCAACTGCGCCGAAGCCTCAAACAGTCGCGCGGTTTTATAATGAATCACCTGCATATAGCGCGCCTCGGTCACGTCAGGATCGTGCACATTGAGCAACTGCAAAACCTCGCCTTCGGCAATCACATTGGTCGCGTCGGCCAAAATCTCCATCACGCGCATGCTCTGCACGCTGACCATCATCTGAAACGAGCGCGAATACAAAAAGTCACCGACCAGCACGCTGGCCGCATTGCCAAACATCGCGTTCGCCGTCTGCCGCCCACGGCGCAGATCCGATTCATCCACCACATCATCGTGCAACAGCGTGGACGTATGGATAAACTCCACCACTGCCGCCAGCGTGTATGCCGAATGCGGGCACGCATTTTGCAGCGCGCGCGTGAGCAGCAGATGAATCGCCGGACGCAGACGTTTGCCGCCTGCCGAAATCAAATACTCCGAAATCTGGTTCACCAGCGGCACTTCCGAGTGCAAGGTCTGGCGAATCACTTCATTGAGCTGATTCATATCGGGGCGAATCGCCGCCAATGGGTCATGTTTGGATTGTGCGCTGCTTGGGGTGCCGGTTTGCGTCGTTGAAGCCTGTGTCACCATTATGTCTCTATCCTATTGCTGAAATGGGTTTTGGCACATTATACAAGACTCAACCGCAAAAACGTAGGATTCGAAGCGAAGCAATACGCATCTGATTCCCTGTCATATTTCACAGGCAAGTCCCACAGAAATGCCCGCACGGGTTAAAATCCCAGCTCAATCATTTTACAAACGAATACTTATGAAAATCCGCCTCGCCCCACAACGCGACATCATCCAGCTACCCGACCAGCTCATCAGCCAAATTGCCGCCGGCGAAGTGGTCGAGCGGCCTGCCTCAGTGGTCAAGGAGTTGCTGGAAAATGCGCTGGATGCAGGCGCGACCGACATCACTTTGCGCTTGGTCGACGGTGGCAAAACGCTGATCGAACTCTCGGACAATGGTTGCGGCATATCAGCCGAGCAGTTGCCCTTGGCCGTGACGCGTCACGCGACGAGCAAAATCCGCTCATTGGACGAGTTGGAGCACGTCGAATCCATGGGGTTTCGCGGTGAGGCGCTGGCCTCGATCGCCTCGGTATCGAGTATGCGCGTTTCCTCGCGCACCGATGCGTCGGCACACGCCAGTTGCATTGAGAACCACAGCGGCGCATGGCAGGTTTCGGCGACAGCGGGTGGGATCGGTACGCGGATAGAGGTGGCGAATTTGTATTTCAATACACCCGCACGGCGCAAATTTCTCAAAACCGATGCGACGGAGTACTCGCATTGCGCCGAAGTGTTTACCCGCATCGCGCTGGCGAACCCGCATTGCACCTTCAAACTGCATCATCAGGGCAAGGTCAACGCGCACTATCCGGCGACCGATTGGCAAAACCGCATTCAGGATGTGTTGGCGAACCAGTTGCCCGAAAACCTCATTTGGCTGTCGCAATCCAGTGGCGAACTGAATATCACCGGACTGGTATTTCCCGCCGATGCGGCCCGCGCCCGCGCCGATACGCAGTACGCCTATGTGAATCAGCGCTTTGTGCGCGACAAGGTGGTCAATCACGCGATTCGCGCCGCCTACGCCGATATTTTGCATCATCAGCGTCATCCCGCATTTGTGCTGTTTCTCGACATTCCCGCACACAGCGTGGATGTGAACGTGCATCCGGCAAAAACCGAGGTGCGCTTTCGCGACAGCGGTGCGGTGCATCAATTCATTTCGCATAGTTTGAAAAAAGCCTTGGCGCAAACGGCGGCGCAGCGCACGGCGCATTTTGCCGCACCCACCGAGCATGATTCCCTGCACGCATTCAGCGCCAACAACTCAGTGCCTGCGTCACCCAATGACAACGCACATACCGCTCCATCCAGCCCATCACCCCAGCATGCACCGGCGCAACCTTTCCGCCCGCAAACCCAGCAAAATTTGCCCCTGTCGCAAAACGTGCGCAGTTATTTGGAGTTGCTGCGCCAGTCTGAACCGCTCAATCCCGCACCACTGAATGACATTCACGCACCAATGGCGCACGGTATATCAACCGCGCCAACCGCACCAACCGCACCAACCGCACCAACCGCACCAACAGCACCAACAGCACCAACAGCACCAACAGCACCCAATAATGCCGACACACACCATGAGCAGCCAACCGACCATCCGCTGGGCTTCGCTTTGGCGCAGATTCACGGCGTGTATATTTTGGCGCAAAACAGCCACGGCGCCGTGCTGGTTGACATGCACGCGGCGCATGAGCGCATTATGTACGAGCGACTCAAATGCGCGCTGGACGAGCAAGCTTTGGCCAAGCAAGAGCTGCTGATTCCGCTGAGTTTTTCCGCCAGTCCGGTGGAAATGGCGACCTTGGGCGAGCCGGAAACAGCGGCGGTATTGAGCCAAATCGGCCTGAATATGTCGCCATTGGGCGCGCAAGAAATCGCCATTCGCAGTGTCCCCGCGCTGATCAAACAAGCCGACGCCATCGAACTGGCGCGTGCGGTATTGGCCGACATTGCTGAATTGGGCGCCAGCCAAGTGCTGACCGAGCGGCGCAACGAGCTGCTCGGCACGC
>CAZCYS010000140.1:0-3684 GCA_964502825.1 uncultured Hydromonas sp.
ATCAATGCAAAGATGGTGTACATCACAGTGAATAAAATACTGCAGTGCAACGGGTTGATGCGAACGATGTGACGCGTAGTCATGAGTGGCCTCGAAATCAATAAATGGAAAATCGGTGGATGTTGGGGGAACGCGACAGAACAACCGGACAAGCGATAGAGCCCTGTCGCGTGCGCCATTATACTGTTAGCTCGGCGCAATTGCATCGCTCAAAGAATGTACGGACTCGCGCCGCAGACAAGGCATTCTTCACCGCAAAGCCATAGCAGCATCGATCACCTCATTCCTCTCATTCGCCGCGCGAATAGGGCGATACCCGAGTATAATAGCGGTCTACACATTTTTCACCGAATCTAAAATTATGTTAAGCCAAATTCGCACCCGCATTGTTGACAGTTTTACCACCGCACTCAAAACCATAGCACCAGACACACAGGTCACGCCGACACTTGAGCGCCCGAAACAGGCCGCGCACGGCGACGCCGCGTGCAATATCGCCATGCAATTGGCCAAGCCGCTGGGCAAAAACCCACGCCAACTGGCGCAGGAGCTGATCGACGCCATGCCGGACAACCCCTACATCGGCGCGCTGGAGATCGCCGGTCCGGGCTTCATCAATATTCGCCTGACCGACGCGGCCAAACAATCGGTGATTCAAACCGTGATCGAAACGGGTGTGCAATTTGGCACGTCCAGCGCGCACGCCGGTGAACGCGTCATGCTCGAATTTGTGTCGGCCAATCCGACCGGCCCGCTGCACGTCGGCCATGCGCGCCAAGCGGCGCTGGGCGACATTCTCGGCTCGGTGTTAAGCCATCAAGGTTACGACGTTCACCGCGAGTTCTACTACAACGACGCGGGGCAACAAATCGCCAATCTGGCCATCTCGGTGCAAGCGCGCGCCAAAGGGCTGGGCGTAGACGATCCGAGTTTTCCGGCAGACGGCTATCGCGGTGACTACATCATGGACATCGCGCAAGCGTATTTGGCGGGCGAGACCGTCAACGGCGTGTGCGCCAAAGGCGACGTGGCGGATTTGGACGCGATTCGCGAGTTCGCGGTCGCTTATCTGCGCAACGAGCAGGATTTAGATTTGAATGCCTTCGGTCTGAAATTTGACGAATACTTCCTCGAATCCTCGCTGTACACCAGCGGCGCGGTTGAGCAAACCGTCGCGCGCCTGACCGAGCAAGGCCATACTTATGAAGAGGGCGGCGCACTGTGGCTGCGCACCACCGACTTTGGCGATGACAAAGACCGCGTGATGCGCAAAGCCGAAGGCGGCTACACCTATTTTGTGCCGGACGTGGCGTATCACATCAATAAATGGAGCCGTGGCTTTCACAAAGTCATCAATATCCAAGGCACCGACCACCACGGCACGATCGCGCGCGTACGCGCCGGTCTGCAAGCGTCCAATGTCGGCATCCCACAGGGCTATCCCGACTACATCCTGCACAAAATGGTGATGGTGATGAAGGGCGGTCAAGAGGTAAAACTCTCCAAACGCGCCGGTTCCTACGTCACCCTGCGTGATCTGGTGGGCTGGACGAATAAAGACGCAGTGCGTTTCCTGATGATTTCGCGCAAAGCCGACACCGAATTCGTATTCGACATCGACGTCGCCGTCAGTCAATCGGACGAAAATCCCGTGTACTATGTGCAATACGCGCACGCACGCATTTGCTCGATTTTGGAAAAAGCCGGTATCGAGGTCAATGGCACCGACGCCGCAACCCTCGCGCCACTGACCGCCGCCTCAGAAATGGCGTTGATGCAACAAATGAGTTTGTACCCCGACACCTTGGCCGTGGCAGCGGACGATCTGGCGCCACACCACGTCGTGTATTACCTCAAAGATTTAGCGGCAGCAGTACACAGCTTCTGCGGCGGCAACGAGCGCGTACTCACCGACGATCTGGCTTTGAAAACCGCACGCGTGCATTTACTCAGCGCCGCACGTATTGTTTTACAAAACGGACTAAAATTACTCGGCGTCAGTGCACCAAATCGCATGTAATGCGTTATACCGTCGCTATATCCGCTCTATATCCACTACAGAATTTCACCACACTATTGCCTTAAATTACAGATTAAATAGCTAAACAATTGATTTTGAGCATTTTTTGGAACCACTATGACCGACAACACCCACGCTTCCCGTACCTCTGGCCGCAATGCCGGCTCGGCTCTCAACATCGGCATCGGTATGCTCATCGGCCTGATCGTCGCACTGATCGTCGCCTATTTCGCGATGTCGGGCGGTCCGTTCCGCGATAAAGCCAATACCAACAGCCTTGCGCCAACCACCGGCAGCACCGACCCGAACGCACCGCTGTACGGCAATCAAACTGCGGGCGGCGTAGTCACAACCCCCAGCAACGACCCTGCGGCCAATGAGCAGGGCTCCGGCACCGGCGTATTGATGAGCGGCCAAGCCCCTGCCAATACGGGTTTAAGCCAAAAGCCAGCCACCAATGATACCGCGATGGCCGACGGTGACGCGGCAAGCAAACCGAAGAAAAGCGACGACCCGATTGGCGACCTGATTAGCAACAAAACCAAACCTGCAAGTGACAACAGCGCCGCTGACGGCAGCAAAGCAGCGCCCAAAGCAGACACAAAAACCGCTCCCAAAGCACCGAGCACGGACACACCCAAGACGGTGAAACCCGTGACCGCACCCGAGGCGGCCAATAAAAAAGGCAACTACACCATTCAGGCGGGCAGCTTTGCGGACGAGCAAAATGCACAAAAATTGAAAAAACAACTGGCAACCCAAGGACAATTGGCGACCGTTACCAAAAAGCAAACCAGCGACGGCACGATTTACCGTGTGCGCGTGGGCAGCTATGCCTCGGCTAAAGACGCACAAGCAGCCAACCAAAAAATCAAAGGCGTGGTGCTGGACATGACACCCTGAACCATGCGAATGGACGGCGTGATTTAAACCGGTTCGGTCTATAAAACTGTTTGCAACATACAGGACAGATATGAAAAAAACCATGATTCACTGGCTTGGCGCGTCGCTCATCGGCGCGTTTTTCGTCTGCGCGCCCATCACAGACCTGCACGCACAGTCAGCAGCAACAGCCGACGAATGGCAACCCGGCGCCGACGTGCTGACACTCAGACAAGCGGGCAAAGTAGAGACCAACGCGCCGCTCAACACCGTTGAAGTGGTTGAGTTTTTCAGCTACACCTGCCCGCATTGTGCCCACTTCGCCCCAAAATTGACCGCTTGGCGCGCACAGCAGCCCGACAACGTTCGCCTGATTTATCTGCCGGTCAGTTGGCGTGCGGATATGCTCGCGCCACAACGTTTGTATTTCACCTTGGCTCAACTCAACCGACTGGATTTGCACGAGCAGGTATTCGCCGATTGGAACAATGATCCGAAAAGTCTCGCGACAGACGCGACGGTGTTACGCTGGGCGCAGCGCCAAGGCTTTGACAAAAAAACCTGGCAAAGCACCTACAACAGCGCCGCCACCTCGCGCCAAGTACGTGCGGCGCAGCAGGCATTTCGCCGCTTCGAGTTGCAAGGCGTGCCGAGTGTGGTGGTCAATGGCCGCTACGCGCTGATTCCGAGCGAACAGTTGTTTGATACCCTCAATCATCTGGTCAAACACGAGCAGCAGCGCACGAATGCACGCCCGTGAAAAACCAGCGATAATGACGCAT
>CAZCYS010000141.1:0-3684 GCA_964502825.1 uncultured Hydromonas sp.
CAATAAACATGGACAACGCGGGGAAATAGGATAATAATACTTTGGCAATCAATTTTGAAAATAAATGGGTTGTTCGATGTTTTTTAATGCGGGTATGTCATTGTTGTAGTTGAATGTTTTGTATAAGACATGCCAAGCCAAATTGATTGCGGACAATTATTAACATTAGATAGATTGGGGTTGATCATGCAGGCAAAATATAAATTATTCGGTTTGGGTCTGACAATTTTGGGTGCTGCTGTTTTGAGCGCATGTGGTGGTGGCGCTCCGGCAGACAAAGCTGCGGGAGCAGGCTCGCAGTTGAATGTTTTGTGTAGCGTACAAGCAGACTGGTGTAATGCAGCGGCGGTTGAATTTGAAAAGAAAACCGGTATTAAAGTCGCCATTACGCAAAAAGGCTCTGGTGAATCGTTGGCTCAAATCAATGCCGAAGCCGCCAATCCTAAAACCGATGTATGGTTCGGCGGTACGGGTGACCCACACATTGCAGCGGCCGAACGTGGATTGACCGAAGCGTATGAAGCACCAGCCAATGCGGAACTGCAACCGTGGGCGCAGGAAATCGCAACCATTACCGGTAATCGCAGCCATGGTATTTATATGGGTATTTTGGGCTTTGGTTATAGTCCTGCGGTTTTAGAGAAAAAACATGCCAAAGCTCCTGCTTGCTGGGCGGATTTGATCAAACCCGAATACAAAGGTGAGGTTCAGATCGCCAATCCAAATTCTTCCGGCACAGCCTATGTGGCAATTGCTTCGTTGGTACAATTGATGGGTGAAGATAAAGCGTTTGATTATATGAAAGCCTTACATACCAACGTTAATCAATACACCCGTTCAGGTACCGGCCCAATCAAGGCGGTGGCTAAAGGTGAAACGGGTGTGTCAGTGAGCTTCTTGCAAGACGCGGTGACAGAGCAAAAAGCGGGATTCAAATTAGAAACTGTTACACCATGTGAAGGCACCGGCTATGAAGTGGGTGCGGTCTCGATCATCAAAGGCTCACGCAATCCGGATGCAGCCAAAAAATTTGTTGATTGGGCTTTGTCACCGGAAGGTCAAGCCGTCGGTCCTATGGTAAAACAATTCCATACACCGTCCAATAAAGCGTCGAAAATTCCTGAAGGCGCTCCAAACCCCGAAAAAACCAAGCTGATCAAATATGATTTGAAAAAATACGGAACTGAAGCCGAACGCAAGCGTTTGATTGAGCGCTGGAGTAAAGACATCGGCTCTTTGGTCAAACAATAATTCGATGGTATTGATGTGATGTGATCCAACTGCGCTCATGAATAGACATGGGCGCAGTTTGTCATGGAATTTCCTTGAGGGAATTGTTTTAAAGTCAGTTGGATTTGTTCATGCACTGTATCGATTGGGTTTACTCATAGAGTTTGGTGCTATTGGGTTTGGATAAGCTATGCGTACGTTCTTAAAAAATAATACCTTGCAACTCGCTCTCGTACCATTTTTATCGATGTTGTTGTTGCCATGGTATATGCCGTTTAACAAAAATACATGGCAGGGTATCTCGTCGTTGTTTGCACAAACTGATTATGCTGTCGCGGTGGTGCAAATGTTGGTCAACAACAAGCCGTGGTTGGTGTTGATGCTGTTGTTTGCTGTGCTGGTGATTGTCGTGAGTCTGCGTGAACGCAGTCCGCAGCGTGGCCGCTGGCTCCTAGGCTTGGTGGTATTAGCTTTGTTGACATTACTTTATACCGGTTTTGCAATCATGCCGCGCGGCGCGTCATTGGGGTTGCAACATTTGACTGCGACTCAGACATGGCGGCAAGATGGCATGGGTTTGGGAGCATACACTTATTTGGCCTCGATGATTTTTTTGATTGGGGTGGCGCTGGCTGATATGGGGTATTTTCGCGGCGATTCGCTGGTCGCGGGTATTGTGGTCGGCGTGTTTGGACTGATGCTGATTTTTGTGGGTTGGCCGGTGGGTAAATCGCTGCTCGGGATGTTTTTTGTTGATCAAGCAGGGCAGAGTGTGCTTTCCATGACTACTTGGTGGGCGCGTATGACCCAGTCGGATGTTTGGTCGTTGGGTTGCTTTGCCGGCGGACATTGCGGTGTTTTTTGGAATACCTTGTTTTTAGCCTTGATGTGCGGTTTTACCACGACCCTATTGGGACTGACTTTTGCTTTTTTGGGGGAGCGTCGCGGGTTTTTCGGTCAATACAATCCGCCGTGGTTACGCGCTTTGGCATTATTACCAATTATCACGCCACCATTCGTTTTGGGCTTGGGCTTGTTGCTGCTGTTTGGTCGGCAAGGCATTGTGACACAACTGATTGAACAACTCTTGGGGGTTGAATTGGGGCGTTGGATTTACGGCTTGGATGGGGTTTTGCTGGCGCAAACCTTCGCCTTTGCGCCGATTTCGTACATGATTATTCGTGGTGCGGTTCAGGCTTTGGCACCCAGTTTGGAGGAGGCGGCGCAGACGCTGGGTTCTAATTCGAGCAAGACATTTTGGACGGTGACGTTTCCGCTAATTTTACCTGCTTTGGGTAACTCATTTTTGATCGGTTTTGTGGAGAGTATTGCTGATTTTGGTAATCCGATTTTATTGGGTGGGAACTTTAAGTTGTTTTCAACAGAGATTTATTTTGCGATCGTAGGTGCGCAATTGGATTCAGGGCGTGCGGCGGGGCTGTCATTTTTACTGTTGTTATTGGCTATGGTGGCGTTTTATATCCAATACAGCATCGTCGGTAAGAAAAGCTACGTGACGGTGGGCGGCAAGGGTGATTCGGGCGTCCCAATGGCTTTGCCGGACGGTGTACGACGTACGGGGCTGGCGATTGCTTTGCCGTGGTTGTTGTTGACGGCGGTAATTTATGCTTTTGCACTGATCGGTGGTTTGGTGGAAAACTGGGGGATTAATTACACACCGACGTTGGCGCATTTTAAAAAGGCATTTGGCATTGATATGGGCGTTGGTGGTTTGATTTGGTCAGGGTCGGCATGGCTATCATTTTGGATGACGCTGAAATTGGCGCTGATTGCTGCGCCGATTACGGCTTTGTTGGGCTTACTCACTTCTTATGTGTTGGCACGCACGGAGTTTACGGGGCGTAATGTCTTTGAGTTTTCGAATTTGATTACCTTTGCGGTACCGGGAACGGTGCTCGGTGTGAGTTATATTTTGGCCTTTAATTTGCCTCCGTTTGAGTTGACGGGAACCGCCGCCATTATTGTACTGAGTTTCATCTTTAGAAATTTGCCGGTGTCAGTGCGGGCGGGGTTGGCCTCATTCCAGCAGATTGACAAAAGCTTGGATGAGGCTTCTTTAATGCTCGGCTCGTCCACATCGGGAACTCTGCGACGGGTGACGTTTCCTTTGCTGCGTTCTGCGATCGTGACCTCCTTAGCGTATGGGTTCGTGCGTTCGGTTACGACGGTCTCGGCGGTGATTTTCCTCGTAAATGCCGAATATCAATTGGCCACGACTTATATCGTTGAGCGTGTGGGTAATGGTGCGTATGGTGAGGCATTGGCGTACTGTTCGGCATTGATCGTGCTGATGTTGGCCGTGATTATGGGCGTGCAGAAATTGGTTGGCGATGCGCAATTGGGGCGTCGCAAAGCGGCGGTTAAAAATGCTGCGAATAATGTATTTTAAGGTGCTGATATGAATGAGAATAAACAAATGGCAACGATCGAATT
>CAZCYS010000142.1:0-3682 GCA_964502825.1 uncultured Hydromonas sp.
TAGGCGTAGTCCGGCATGGTTTGGTGGAATGCGGTGTCGAATACGGCGACTTGTGGCAAGTTGGGCAATTGCTCCGCGCAGACTGCGATACCGAGCAGGTTGGCAGGGTTGTGCAATGGCGCCAAGGCATTGCATTCGGTGACTTTGTCGACCGTTTCTTGCGTAATCAACACGGAGTCGCTGAAATAGTCGCCGCCGTGTACGGTTCGATGACCGATTGCGGTCAATTTTTCGAGCAAGCCGTGGGCTCTCAAGACCTCAACCAATTTGGCCAGCGCTTCGGTGTGCGCGGCATTGCCGAGTTTGTACACTTCTTTTTCTTCGCCGATTTTGATGGCGATTTCTGCGTTGTCACTACCCAATTTTTCGGCCAAACCGCTGACCAGCATGACCTGTTCGAGCGGTTCCATGACCGCAAATTTGACCGATGAACTGCCGCAATTGATGACTAAAATCATGAGGTTCTCCTTGTAATTGATAAATAGATAATGATGCGTAAACGCAGAATGGATTGGACTTTTGGCCATAGAAACTGAAAAATAGTAGCATGCCGATACTTACGGACTACTTACTAAGAATGAGCATGAAAAAATCTTGATAAAACAAATGCTTGTGTTTCAGATGGTTGATCAATAGGGTTATATTAAACTTCAGTACACGATTTAAGAAGTATGCCGTCATACTTGCATAAGCGGGTGTCCGGAATCGCCACTAAAAACAATAAATTAGAATCACAACCGGATGCCCGCTTGCGCGGGCATGATGGTGTTTTATTGAGAGTGTTCACGGTGTTGTGGCCTTTAATGCGTGTGTTTTTGTGTGATCTGACGGATGTGCGTCAGAAGATTTTTATTTATGTATGTTTTGAAGCGCTTGTTTTTAAGCGACCTCAAAATGACGGGCGTATTTACGGGATACGTCGTCCATGCGCAAATAGGTGAAAAAATCGGCGCAGTGAAAGTCCGCATCATAGGCCGGTTCGCCGCAGACTTTACCGCCCAAACGCACATAGCCTTTGAACAAAGCCGGTAAAACCACTTTGACGTCGGGATGGACCGCCGTTTGTTGCTCGGGTGTGAACGGAATGTGTGGCGTGATGTGAAAGCGCTCGGTAAATGCGCCGGATTCTTTGAGTAATTCTTTGACATCAGCGATCGCCGGTGCGTGCGCGCCAATCGGTACGCTGGTGCAGCCCATGATAATGGTGTAGCCATTTTCTTTGGCAAAATTGAGCGTGGCTTTCCACAGGAGCAAGACCACCGAGCCGTTGCGAAAGTCTTTGTGCACGCAGGCGCGTCCGACCTCCATCAGCGTGGATGCTTCGTCGGATTGGAGTAGGTCGGAGATGTCGAATTCTTGTTGGGTGTACCAACCGGTTTTTTGTGCCACGTCGGGCGTGATGATGCGATAGGTGCCGACGACTTCGCCGGTTTGGTTGTCGCGCACATAGAGGTGGCGGCTGTAGGCGTCAAACTGGTCACGATCCAAACCGTGTTCACCCTGTAATTTCACGCCCAGTTCGTCGGCGAATACGTTATAGCGCAGGCGTTGTACTTCTTCAATTTCAGCGGTGGTTTGTGCCCAGTGAACGGAAAACGGTTCCAACGGCGCGTTTATGGTTTGTTGTTGTGCGGTATTCATAGGAACCAAGGTTCACTCCTCTGTGCGGATGGGCTGTACGTGGTTAATCGATGGGATAGTGCATTCACGACGTTTGACCATGACATCTGCGATTTTTGACCTGCCATCTGTAATCGGTATTTTTAGTCGTGTATTTTATCAGTTCCGCGCCACTTATTTTGTGATTTTCGCTTTCGTTTTAATGACAATGTGTCGGCAATTCGGTTGTATAGAACGATATCCACTCGGCTTGCCCAATGACGTGGTTTAAAAATGCTTATGAATCATGGATGGGGTGTTGCGCTGTCATATCCTATTGCTCAATGGTCTGGTTGAGTTGTCTAAAGCAATGCCAATCAAGTCACATTCGTTGACACACAGGAAGATGATTCGATGATGAGCGAGTGGCTCATCGGCGTAAAATCGAGATCGGACGTGTCAGTACGCCTGAAAGCGTCGTGAAACCGGATACACGAATTGACAAAAACAACCTTTACCGATAGAGTTACGCCACCTGCTGGGAGAGCATTGCGCCGTGCGTTTTGAGCCGCGTGATCGCCGAAGGTGTACCCCAAAAACTCTCAGGCAAAAGGACTGGCAGGTTGAAACCCAAACGGGTTGGAATAATTTCTGGAGAGCGTTTTCGGCGCAGCGGTATAGCGCAGGCAAAACCACCGAAGGGGCGCGCAAATGCTGCATTTGCCACAATCTCTCAGGTATCAGGGACAGAATAGGGAATCCGTGCGGTGATGGCGTGGCCATCGTTGCAAATGTTTTATGACCTATTTTGGACGAATACCATGTCTACACTCAAACACACCCCATTGCATGCCAAGCACATCGCCTCCGGTGCGCGTATGGTTGATTTTGGCGGCTGGGATATGCCCGTGAACTACGGTTCGCAAATCGAAGAACACCACGCCGTGCGTAAAGATGCAGGGATGTTCGATGTCTCGCACATGCGCGTGGTTGATATTCACGGAGCCAAAGTGCGCGACTTTTTGCGTTATGTTTTGGCGAACAACGTTGATAAAGTACAAACCTCCGGCAAAGCCCTGTATTCATGCATGTTGCGCCCCGAAGGCGGCGTGATTGACGATCTGATCGTTTATTTTTTTGCTGAAGACTACTTCCGCTTGGTAGTCAATGCCGGCACGGCAGACAAAGACATCGCTTGGCTGAATGAACAAAATAGCGCCGGTGATTACGGTTTAACCATCACCCCACGTCCCGACATGGCACTGATCGCGGTACAAGGCCCGAATGCCCGCACCAAAGTGTGGCAAGCCCTGCCGTTTATCCAAGCTGCATCCGAATCGCTCAAACCGTTCAACGCCGCGTTTGTCGACAACGACGGTGCACAGTGGATGATCGCACGCACCGGCTACACCGGCGAAGATGGTTTTGAAATTGCCTTGCCCGCCCATTTGGTCGAAGTCACTTGGGACGCATTGGTCGCAGCAGGTGTCCACCCGGCGGGTCTGGGCGCGCGCGACACTTTGCGTTTGGAGGCCGGTATGAATTTATACGGCCAAGACATGGACGAAACCGTTAGTCCGCTGAACGCCGGTTTGGCATGGACAGTCGATCTAAAATCCGAACGCGATTTCATCGGCAAAACCGCTTTGGTCAAGGATGGCGCAACGGCGCAAGTCGTTGGTCTGATTCTGCTCGACAAAGGCGTTTTGCGCGCACATCAAGTGGTTCATACCGCACACGGCGCAGGCGAAATCACCAGCGGCACCTTCAGCCCCACCATGCAGCAATCCATTGCCATCGCGCGCGTGCCGGTAGGCGTCGCACTGGGCGATACCGTACAGGTGGCGATTCGCGACAAACAATTGGATGCCAAAGTGGTCAAGCTGCCGTTTGTGCGCAATGGCGCTGTTTTGGCAACCGTTTAAATTTGATTATTTAATTTTTTAACCCAACATCAGCAGTAACTGATTGATTGAATCAACACACCCAACAAAGAGGAGAACATCATGACTTCACCCGCACAATTGAAATACGCATCCAGCCACGAATGGGTTCAGGATTTAGGCGATGGCGTATTTGCCGT
>CAZCYS010000143.1:0-3672 GCA_964502825.1 uncultured Hydromonas sp.
AAATTTTTGGTACCAAAATTTTCATCACCTTTGGCGACCATGATTACACCGACAACATCATGCACCTTGTGCTCGCGCGCACGCCGAATGCGCCCGAAGGCATCAAAGGCATTTCGCTGTTCATCGTACCGAAATTCCTGATTAACGAAGACGGCAGTCTGGGTGCTGCCAATGACGTGCAAACCCTGTCGTTGGAGCACAAATTGGGCATCAAAGCCAGCCCGACGGCGGTGTTGCAGTTCGGTGATAATGGCGGCGCGATTGGCGAGCTGGTCGGCGAAGAAAATCGCGGCCTCGAATACATGTTCATCATGATGAACGCGGCGCGTTTTGGTGTAGGTGTGCAAGGCATCGGCATCATGGAGCGTGCGTATCAAAAGGCGGTGCAATACGCCAAAGAGCGCGTGCAAAGCCGTCCGGTGGATGGCTCGGCTCGCGAAGCGGTGGCGATCATTCACCATCCGGATGTCAAACGCATGCTGCTCACCATGAAATCAACCGTGGAAGCCTGTCGTGCGATGGCGCTGCACACCGCTGGTTTGAACGACATCGCGCATCGTCATGCGGACGAAGCGACCCGTGCGCAGGCGCAAGCGCAGTTTGAATTCATGGTGCCGCTGGTCAAAGGCTACTCGACCGAGCAATCGGTGGAAATGGCCAGTCTGGGCGTGCAGGTGCACGGCGGTATGGGCTTTATCGAGGAAACCGGCGCGGCGCAATACTACCGCGACGCGCGTATTTTACCGATTTACGAAGGCACGACCGCGATTCAGGCAAACGATTTGGTGGGGCGCAAAACCGCGCGCGATGGCGGCGCCGTGGCCGAGCAATTCTGCACGCACATTGACGCGACGGTGGCGCAGTTGCAAGCGAGCGCGCACGATGCGCTCAAAGCCTTGGCCGCGCCATTGGCGCAGGCGAATGCAAATCTGCGCGAGGTGGTGGCGTTTGTCTTGGCGAACGTCAAAACCGCGCCGAACAACGTGTTTGCCGGCTCGGTGCTGTACCTCAAATTGGCCGGCTTGGTCGTGAGCGCGTGGCACAGTGCGCGCGCGGCATTGGCGGCGCAGGCGCAATTGGACGCGGGCAATAACGATACGGTGTTCTTGAACAGCAAAGTGCAAACCTCCGCGTTTTATATCCAAGCTTTGTTGCCGCAGGCGCAGGCGCTGACACAGGCGATTTTGCACGCGGGCGAGGGCGCGGGTAATTTTGACGTGGCGCAGTTCTGATGCGTGAATGACTGAGCATTTCAGTCCATGATGTAAAAAAGCAAGCGTGAATCAACGCTTGCTTTTTTTATGATGTGCGACGCTTGGGTTCGTTACTTTGTCAGCGCAGAATTATTTGAGGTAGGAACGAATCAAGGTGACGGCTTCGTCAATGGTGTCGTGGATACGCTCGTGATCCGGATTGGTCTTGATGTCGGTGATGGAGCAGTCGGCGTGGCCAAAGCTCTCCAGCAGATGCCCCTCAAGCACATCGGCCATCAGGCCGTTGATGGCGCCACGTATGGCGGCTAATTGCTGCAGCAGGGGGCCGCATTGGACGCCGTCGGCAACAGCGCGCTCCAGCGCCTCTGCTTGGCCTTTGATGCGGCGCAGGCGTGTAATGGCGCGTTTTTTGTCTTCTATCGAATGGGGCATGATTGTATTCGCTTGGTTGGGTGAAATGTAGTAATGACTAAAAATGACGTTGGATAATTAAATCTCGCCACGGTGCTTAATGCGAATAAGTATATTGTTTATTGCTGTCGTTCGCAATTGAATACCCGAAAAAAATGAAACGAGCGTACTTTTAGGTGGTTTTAATTGATTTTAAATGCTGATGTGAACAAAAAGAAAAGCGGAGGAGTACTCCGCTTTTTGTATTCATCAGATGTGTTCTTGATGTTTCACAGACGCGTGCGCCATTTTTGAATCTCGGTACGCACCTGCTCTGGTGCTGTTCCGCCGATATGGTTGCGCGCGGCAACGCTGCCCTCCAACGTCAGACAATGCGATACATCGGCTTCAATCAACGCTTGTTGTTCGGTGGATAAGTCGGTGGCCGAGCGCAATTCATCGAGCGTCAAATCCGCCAAGTCGCAGCCTTTTTGCGTGCATATCTTGACCGCATGCGCGACCGCTTCGTGTGCATCACGGAATGGCAAGCCTTTTTTCACTAAGTAGTCGGCCAAATCGGTGGCGGTCGAGAAGCCTTGCAACGCTGCCGCACGCATATTGTCAGCCTTGACCGTGATGCCCTGTACCATTTCGGTGAAAATCAGCAGGGTTTCCAGTACGGTGTCTACGGCATCAAACAATGGCTCTTTGTCCTCTTGGTTGTCCTTATTGTAGGCCAGCGGTTGGCCCTTCATCAATGTGAGCAGGCTCATCAAATCGCCGTAAACGCGTCCGGTTTTACCGCGCGCCAATTCGGGTACGTCGGGATTTTTCTTTTGTGGCATGATGGAGGAGCCGGTGCAGAAACGATCGGCCAGATCAATGAAGCCAACGCGTGGGCTCATCCAGTTGACCAACTCTTCGGATAAGCGCGAGACGTGCATCATGATCAAAGACGCGGCGGCACAAAATTCAATGGCAAAGTCCCGATCCGATACCGCATCCAGCGAGTTTTCGCACACACCGTCAAAAGCCAACAGCTCCGCCACGCGTTCGCGGCGAATCGGATACGTTGTCCCTGCCAATGCTGCTGCGCCCAGCGGCAAACGATTGACTCGTTTTCGGGTATCGAGCATACGTTCGGCGTCGCGCGCAAACATATTCACATACGCCAATAAATGATGGCCAAAGGTGATCGGCTGAGCCACTTGCAAATGTGTGAAGCCCGGTAAAATGGTGGCCGCCTCGCGCTCGGCCACGTCCAGCAAGCCGCTGCGCAAATTGCCCAGCGCCACCACGATGTCATCAATCTGCGCGCGCAGCCATAGGCGAATGTCGGTCGCCACCTGGTCGTTGCGCGAGCGGCCGGTGTGCAAGCGTTTGCCCGCCATACCGACCAACTGCGTTAATCGTGCTTCGATATTCAGATGCACGTCCTCCAAATCCAACTGCCATTCAAATTGATCCGCCTCAATTTCCGCGCGAATTTGCGTCAATCCACGCTGAATATCCGCCAAATCCTGCGCAGAAATAATATTTTGCTCGGACAACATTTGTGCATGTGCGAGCGAGCCTTGGATATCAAACAAGGCCAAGCGCTTATCAAAAAATACCGATGCGGTATAGCGTTTGACCAGCTCGCTCATCGGTTCGGAAAACAGTGCGGACCAGCCGGCAGACTTATTGTGCAATTGAGAATGATTGGAATGACTCATGCGGTACTTTCTGTCAAATTTCTATCTATGGGAATGGCAAAAATAAACCTTCATTCTAAAGCAAAAGCGCCGTAAAACATAGCAGCACGGCATCATCAAGCGATTTAAAATTGCTCATTACGGGTGTTTTATCAGCGCAACAGGTGCGGCAAGCAGAAAAAAATAGGGGCGTGCTTGAAAACTCGAATAAGGTGTTAATGTGAAAGCTAAGCCCCTGATTTTAAGCAGGTTTCAGGGCGTTTTTGGCTGTAAAGTCCTGTGCTTGCTGGCTTGGGCGAAAATAAAAATTGGCAAATCGCTTGACGGGCGTGCGAAAACTATGGTTAAATTCGCCCCGTTGTGAATGACCTATA
>CAZCYS010000144.1:0-3652 GCA_964502825.1 uncultured Hydromonas sp.
TTATGAGCCAACAGATTTTTTCAGACTTTACCGTCAAAGACCATCAGGGACAAGCGGTTTCGCTCAAATCCTATGAAGGTTGCGTGGTATTGGCGGTCAATACCGCCAGTGCCTGTGGCTTTACGCCGCAATACGCCGAGTTACAGGCTTTGCACGAGCGCTATCATGCACGTGGTTTGCGTGTCATTGCCTTTCCGTGCAATCAATTTCTCAAGCAAGAATCCGGCTCAAACGAGGAGATTCAAACCTTTTGCGAGCGTTTTTCCGTGACTTTCCCCGTGATGGACAAAATTGAGGTCAATGGCGCTCAGGCCGACTCGCTGTGGCAATGGATGAAAGCCCGCGCGCCGGGGATTTTAGGCAGCACCGCCATCAAATGGAATTTCACTAAATTTTTAATCGCCCGCGATGGTAAAAGCGTCGAGCGTTTTGCGCCAAAAACCCCGCCATTGCAACTGAGCGACCGTATTGAGGCCTTACTGGCCCAGTCACCTGACTTATCCAATTAACCTTGATTCGCATTCGAGAATAAATATGAACACAGCACATACTTCCGATCATCATTTGCCCGGCAAGCAGGCCTTACACGCTTTGGCCTTGGCTGCTTTGGGCATCGTATTCGGTGACATCGGTACCAGTCCTTTGTACTCCATGAAAGAGAGTTTGGGGGAGCATTATCAACTGGCGCATGATTTGCCGACCATCATGGGGATTTTGTCCTTATTGGTGTGGTCGCTGGTGTTGGTTGTCTCGATCAAATATGTCACTTTTATCATGCGCGCGGATAACAACGGTGAGGGCGGTATTTTGGCCTTGATGGCCTTGACCTTGCGCGGCAAAGAGGGTAATCCGAATTATCGTTGGGTGTTGCTGGTCGGGATGCTCGGCGCGTCGATGTTTTATGGCGACTCGGTGATCACGCCGGCGGTGTCGATTTTGTCTGCGGTTGAGGGTTTGAATGTGGTTTCGCCAAAGCTGCAAGAGTATGTATTGCCCATTGCCATTGGTATCATCATTGGCTTGTTTGCGATGCAAAAGCATGGCACATCCTTGATCGGTAAATTTTTCGGACCGATTTGTGCGATGTGGTTTTTGAGTTTGGCGGGTTTTGGCTTCATGCAAATCATTCAGCACCCTGAGATTTTCAAAGCACTTAGCCCACACTATGCCGTTGAATTTTTTATCAATAATCAAGGCAAAGCCTTTTTGGTCATGGGTTCGGTGTTTTTGGCTGTGACCGGTGGTGAAGCGCTGTATGCGGATATGGGGCATTTTGGCCGTAAACCTATTGTATTGGCATGGTATGGTTTGGTTCTGCCTTCATTGCTGATTAATTACTTTGGTCAGGGCGCGTATTTGTTGGGTAATCCGGACGGCGCAGCCAATCCGTTTTTCATGATGTTGCCGCAGTGGGCGTTGATGCCGATGGTGTTGATGGCGACCGCCGCAACCATCATCGCGTCGCAAGCGGTTATTTCGGGTGCGTTCTCACTGACCAGCGCGGCGATTCAGTTGGGCTATTGCCCGCGTCTGAAAATCGTTCATACCAATGCGAGCGAGCGGGGGCAAATCTATGTGCCGTTTGTGAATTGGGTGTTGTGCGGTTTGGTACTGTTCTCGGTGTTGTTCTTTAAAACCTCAAGCAATTTGGCGTCGGCTTACGGTATTGCGGTGACCACCACCATGCTGATTGATGATGTGTTACTGCTCGTGGTGATGCTGACCATTTGGAAGTGGTCCAAACCGGTGGCGTTCACAGTGTTCGCCGCTCTGGTCTTTTTGGATGCGTCGTTCTGGGTGGCGAACTTGGCCAAATTCGTTGATGGTGGCTGGTTCCCGGCCTTGTTGGGCTTGACCGTGTTTACATTGCTGATGACTTGGAAACGTGGCAAAACCTTGGTTCATCAACGTACCGATGGTGTTAATCTGCCGTTGGAGCCGTTCATCCAAAGCCTGTTGGCGTATCCACCACAGCGGGTTGAGGGTACGGCGGTGTTTATGAACTCCGACTTATCGATGGTTCCCAGCTCGTTACTGCATAATTTGAAGCACAACCGCGTGTTGCATGAGCGCGTGGTGTTCCTCAGTCTGCGCACCGAGGATATCCCGTTTGTCGCGGAAAATGAAAAGCTGGACATTAAGGAAATCGGCAAAGATATTTATGTGGTGCATGGCTTTTACGGTTTTAAAGAAGAGCCCAGCTTGGACGACATCATGGCGCGCTGTGCCAAACACGGTCTGAAACTGGAGGTGATGGATACCTCATTCTTCATCAACCGCGAAACCGTGATTCCGAGCAATTTGCCGGGCATGGCCTTGTGGCGTGAAAAATTGTTTGCCCTGATGATGCGCAATTCCGTTCGCGTGACCGATCACTTCAAGATTCCGGCCAATCGTGTAGTGGAAATGGGCACACAGATTGAAATTTAACCCGGCAGGGCGGGTAACAGTAGAGTAAATATCGGGAATCGTTTACAATACCCGAGTTCAAAACATGCATGACTCATGTCGTGCATGTTTTCTTGTATTAAGTTGATGGAAAAGAAACCGTATTATGAAACCGATTAAAATTGGCATTGCAGGCATGGGAACCGTCGCATCGGGCGTGGTTAAAGTTTTGGAACGCAATCAGGCGGAAATCACCCGTCGCGCGGGACGTGGCATTGAGGTGGCGGTAGTGTGCGAGCGCACGCCCGGCCGTGCCGCGCATTTGGAAGAGCGTGGCGTAGAAGTCATCAACGATCTGTCCCAACTGGCCTCGCATCCCGATGTAGACATCGTGGTGGAACTGATCGGCGGTTACGAGCCGGCGCGCAGTTTCGTGCTGGAAGCGATTGCCAACGGCAAACACGTTGTGACGGCGAACAAAGCTTTGCTCGCCGAGCACGGCAACGAAATTTTCCAAGCCGCGCAGGACAAAGGCGTCACCGTCGCATTCGAAGCGGCCGTTGCCGGCGGTATTCCGGTGATCAAAGCTTTGCGTGAAGGTTTGTCAGCCAACCGCATCGAATGGATCGCCGGCATCATCAACGGCACGACCAACTTCATCCTCACGCAAATGCGTGAAAAAGGCTGGACTTTTGCCGACGCGCTTAAGGTGGCGCAAGAGTTGGGCTATGCCGAAGCCGACCCGACGTTTGACGTTGAAGGCGTGGACGCGGCACACAAAATCACGCTGATGAGCTCATTGGCATTTGGTGTGCCGATCAATTTCAAAGCTGCGTCGATCGAGGGCATCAGCAAATTGGCCGCCAGCGACATCAGCTACGCCGAAAAATTCGGCTATCGCATCAAACTGCTCGGTGTGACCAAGCGCACGCCTGAAGGCATCGAGTTGCGCGTGCATCCGACTCTGATTCCCGAGCACCAATTGATCGCCAATGTCAACGGCGTGATGAACGCGGTGATGATCAAAGGCGACGCGGTCGGTTCGACTTTGTACTACGGCGCAGGCGCCGGTTCCGAGCCGACCGGCTCGTCCGTTGTGGCCGATTTGATTGACGTGACCCGTTTGCATACCGCAGATCCGGAGCACCGCGTGCCGCATTTGGCGTTCCAACCCAATGCTTTGGAAAACATTCCGATTCTGCCGCTGTCTGCGGTACAGACCCGCTACTACCTGCGTTTGACCGTGAAAGACCAAAAAGGCGTA
>CAZCYS010000145.1:0-3629 GCA_964502825.1 uncultured Hydromonas sp.
TCAATCGAAACGATCAAATCGCCCGAAAGGATGCCTGCTTTGAACGCCGGACTGTCTTCAATCGGTGCCACGACCATGACGCTGCCGCCTTTGCCCGGCTGAACCTCCATGCCGACGCCGGAGAATTTACCGGAAATGCCTTCTTTCAGCTCTTTGAAGTCTTTTTCGTCAAAGTATGAGGAGTGCGGATCCAATTCTTTGACCATGCCGGAGATGGCGTTTTCAATCAATTTCTTATCCGACACTTCATCGACGTAGTTGTCTTTGATGAGCGCCATCACCTGCGAGAATTTCTGGATGTCCTCGATCGGCAATGCGCCCACGCCTTGCTGTTTGTCCGCATAGGCGGTCAAGCCCACACTGAGCAATACCCCAGCAACCGCGCCACTCAAAACCAAGCCTGCTTTTTTCATTGAATCAACCATTTCCATAATCGACATGTGACATCCTTTTTGCGCGCACGCATCCATGTCCGTTAATCAAGTGTGTATGCAACGTTTTAAACGCATTTTGTGAAACGTAAACAAGTCATTGTTTTCACAATGACTTGTTCGCAGAGTGTAAACCAGATTTGTGTACATTCTCTGCAGACGCGTTATTGTACACAAAAAGCGGCAAACCTTGATGGGCGCGCTGGTTTTTGTTGCTCAGGTTTACTTGGCTTTGCCTTGGTTGGCCACCGCTTGCATCGCTGCGGCAATGGCGTCGGCATCGCCCAAATAGTAGCTGCGAATCGGTTTGAAGTTTTCGTCCAATTCGTAGACCAGCGGTTGAGCGGTCGGGATGTTCAGATTGACGATGTCGTCGTCGCTGATGCCATCCAAATGTTTGATCAAGGCCCGCAAGCTGTTGCCATGCGCCGCGATTACCACTTTTTGACCTGATTTAATGGTCGGAACGATGGTCGATTCCCAGAATGGTACAACGCGCGCGACGGTGTCTTTCAGACATTCGGTCAGTGGCAATTTTTCTTTCGGCACGTTTGCATAGCGCGGATCGTTCGCCGGATTCATCGGGCTGTCTTCCGGCAGCGGATTCGGCGCGATCGCGTAAGCACGGCGCCAAATCAACACTTGCTCATCGCCGTATTGTGCGGCGGTTTCGGCTTTATTCAGGCCTTGCAGCGCACCGTAGTGACGCTCGTTCAAATGCCAATCCGGGCGCACTTGAATATACGCTTGATCCATTTCATCCAACACGCCCCACAGCGTATGAATCGCGCGTTTCAATACCGATGTGTAGGCCACATCAAATTTAAAACCTGCTTCTTTGAGCAATTTACCCGCGCGTACCGCTTCGGCTTTACCATTCTCAGTCAAATCCACGTCCACCCAACCGGTGAAACGGTTTTCCAGATTCCATTGGCTTTCACCATGACGAAATAATACCAGTTGATACATAGCTACCCCTCTTTTCTAACGTGAGACAAAAATGGTATCCCGGTCGGCGCACAAACACTCTCTCTGCAAGGTGGGTGACGGCCAAGGGCATTCTACTTTATAATGCCAACCACACGGATAATGCCGAAGCATCATTAAAACAGCCGTATTTTACCGCAACCCCGCATCAAACGACAGGATAAAATTGTGGACTTTATTTTACAACCAACCAATCTGGCGCTTTTGGCCATCGCCATCATCTCTGGCCTCATGCTGTTGCAACCGGCTCTGCTCAAGGGTAAAGCCAAGCATGTCAATACCACCGAAGCCACACAACTGATCAACAAAAAAGCGCAGGTAATCGATGTGCGTACGCCCGAAGAATTCGCGCGTGGCCACATTCGTCAATCCAAATCCATTCCGCTCTCCAATTTCATCGAGCAATTGCCGTTGGCCAAGCTCAAGCAAGACAAACCCGTGCTAATCGTATGCGAGAGCGGCATGCGCGCACGCCGCGCCGCTAATATGCTGGACAAACAAGGCTACACCGACGTAGCGGTTTTAGATGGTGGTGTTCGCTCGTGGCAAGAAGCGCAACTCCCTCTGGTGAAAGGCTAAACCATGCAACACGTCCTCATGTACTCTTCCACCGTGTGCCCGTACTGCATGCGCGCAGAAATGCTGCTCAAACAACGCGGCGTCACCGAAATTGAAAAAATCCTGATTGATCGTGATCCGAGCATCCGCGACGCCATGATGGCGCGCACCGGTCGCCGTACCGTGCCACAAATTTACATTGGCGAGACGCACGTCGGCGGATTTGACGATCTGTCCGCGCTGGATCGCGAAGGCAAACTGCTGCCGCTGCTGAACCCAGCATCCGCCTGATTTTCATCACACATCCTTAACCAACCAAAAAAGGCAAAAAATGACTGAGCAAGCACAACAACCCACATTCGATCTGCGTCGCGTCTACCTCAAAGACGCCTCACTGGAAATTCCCAATGCACCTGCGGTCTTCCTCGAAAACGAAGCGCCAAAAGTCAACATCGAAATCAGCATTGAAACCCGCGCATTGGACAGCGACGCACACGAAGTGGACGTGACCGCAACCCTGAGCGCGACCTCAAACGACAAGACCTTCTTCTTGGTGGAAGCCAAACAATCCGGCGTATTTGAAATCACCGGCATCGAAGGCGAGCAGCTCGACTCGATTTTGAACATCGTCTGCCCGTCTATGCTGTTCCCATACCTGCGTGCCAACGTGACCGACCTGTTGACCCGCGCGACCTTGCCACCGCTGTACTTGAACGAAATCAATTTCGAACAAATCTACCACAGCAAACGTGAGCAAGAAGCCGCGACCAAGCAATAATTCATCGTTCGCATGAACATTGCCGTACTCGGCGCCGGCGCATGGGGAAGCGCGATTGCTTCCTCATTCGCCGCTACGAAACAACACCACGTCACACTCTGGGGACGTGAAGCCGATGTGATCGCTCAACTGCAGCACCATCGCATCAATCAGCGCTATTTACCGGATATCACACTGGATGCGTCGTTGCGCTACAACGACGATTTGGACGCCGTTTTATCGGCGCACCACGCGCCCGACGATTTGCTCATTCTCGCCACCCCGATTGCCGGTCTGCGCGATATTTGCCGCAAAATCGCCGCACACAATCAACAGACCAACGGCATGCCTGCCGCTGTGATCTGGCTGTGCAAAGGCGTGGAGCGTGACACCCACCTGTTTCCGCATCAAATCGTGCGTGCTGAATTGGCTCGCAACACACCCTTTGGTGTACTGTCCGGCCCCTCCTTCGCACAAGAAGTCGCGCAAAAAATGCCTTGCGCCTTAGTTCTGGCCTCGCACTTTGACGCGCTCGATTTGCGCTTCGTGCAACAACTCTCCAATCCCTATCTGCGCATCTACCACAGCACCGACGTCATTGGCGTAGAGTTGGGCGGCGCGCATAAAAACGTTCTCGCCATCGCCGCCGGCATCAGCGACGGCCTGAAACTGGGCATGAATGCACGCGCGGCACTGCTCACACGCGGCATCGCCGAAATGCGCCGCTTTGCCAACGCCCTTGGCGCCAATCCCGACACGATTTCCGGTCTGACCGGCGTGGGTGATTTGATTTTAACGGCCACCGGCGATCTATCACGCAACCGAACCGTCGGCCTGCAACTGGCCACAGGTAAAGCCTTGGACGACATCACCGCACAACTCGGACACGTGGCCGA
>CAZCYS010000146.1:0-3584 GCA_964502825.1 uncultured Hydromonas sp.
GATCTTCGGTGGATAGTTGCCAATGTTCCAGCAGCTTCATCACCATTTTGGCCAAAGCGCCTTTGTCATCGGTCATATCGGTTTGGGCTAAGGTTTTAGGAATGGCGGTCATGATTAACTCCTCATCGTTTGCGTGGATTATAGCATATTGTTTCTATTAAAACAAAAAACGTTTTAATAATATGATTGATTTTGCTTCGCGGCTAATTCGGTTGGTTTGAATGGCCAATGGGCTGTTTTTGCTGTATTTTATGGCTGTTGATTGAATGATCGGGGATTGGTCAATGCCTTGGCGGTGCAGCCCGATGGCTTTATTTCGGTGGTTTTTAGAAAGCATGAACCATGATTTCCAGTATTTTGTTGCTCATTATTTATGTGGCTTTTATCAGCTTGGGTTTGCCGGATTCGGTGATCGGCGCGGCATGGCCGTCGATGTACGTTGGCTTGGGTGTGCCGATTTCGTGGGCGGGGGTGATTTCGATGATCGTTGCCGCTGGGACGATTGTCTCCAGCGTGCTGAGTGATCGGCTGATTCGTCGGTTCGGCGTGGGGCGAATCACTTTGGTCAGTGTGTTGATGACGGCTTTGGCGTTGTTGGGTTTTGCGCTGTCGCATCATTTTGCCTTGTTGTGCGTGCTGGCGATACCGCTGGGTTTGGGCGCGGGTTCGGTCGATGCAGCGTTGAATAATTATGTGGCGAACCATTATGCGGCCAAGCATATGAGCTGGTTGCATTGTTTTTGGGGCGTGGGCGCGACCATCGGGCCGATGGTGATGGCGTGGGGTTTGTCTCGTCATGATTCTTGGCATTTGGGTTATTGGGTGATTGGTTTGCTGCAATTGGCTTTGGTCGTGGTGTTGTTGGTTTCTCTGCCCTTGTGGCAAAAGGCGGCGGTGCACCATACCGCGTCCGGTGGTTTGGCGGGGGCGTCGCACGGCGCTGGTGGTGCGTTGTCAATTCGGCAAATTGTGCGATTGAATGGGGTCAAGCCGGTTTTGGCGGCGTTTTTTTGCTATTGCTCGATTGAGGCGAGTTTGGGGTTGTGGGGCGGCAGTTATTTGGTTTTGGTCAAGCAGATTTCGCCGGAGGCGGCGGCGCGTTGGGTGGCGGTGTATTACTTCGGTATTACCTTTGGCCGCTTTTTGTCGGGTTTTTTGATGATGTATTGGTCAACGCGGCGGATGATTCGTCTGGGTCAGGGTTTGATTGCGCTGGGTGTGGCCTTGATGCTGGTGTCGGGTTTGCCGTTGTTTTATCTGGGGTTCTTTTTGGTGGGCTTGGGCTGTGCTCCGATTTTCCCCAGTTTGTTGTATGAGACGCCCAGCAATTTTGGCAAACAGCATTCGCAGTCGGTGATGGGGGTGCAGATGGCGAGCGCGTATGTAGGGACGACTTTTGCGCCGCCGTTGTTTGGCTGGCTCGCCACGCAACTCGGCTATGCGTGGTTGCCGGTATTTTTGGCGGTGATTTTGCTGTGGATGGTGACGATGGTGGAATATTTACGGCGAAAAGTGGTGCACTGAATCGGGGGCTTTGGTGTACTATCAGAGCCTCTTTATTTCTGACTGTTTTTACCGATTGAATCATGTGGATTGATACGCACACGCATTTTGATGCGCCTGAGTTTGAGGTGAGCCGCTCGCGGGATTGGTTGCGTGCGCGTGAGCGGGGTGTGGTGGCGCAGGTGATTCCGGCGGTGGCGCCGTTTAATTTCGCCACCGTGCGCGAAGTGGCGCACGCGCATGAGGGGAGTTTTTACGCATTGGGGATTCATCCGATGTATGTGATGACGGTGGTGCGAGAGATGCCGCGTGAGACGGCGATTGCAGTTTTGCGCGCGGCGATTGAATCTGCTCTGCCGGATGAGCGTTTTGTGGCGGTCGGTGAGATTGGGCTGGATGGTTTTGTCGCGGATTTGGACTGGGATACGCAGGTGTGGTTTTTGCGCGAGCAGTTGAAACTGGCGCGTGAGTTTGATTTGCCGGTGTTGTTGCATGTGCGCCGTGCGGTTGATCCGGTGGGGAAATATTTGCGTGAGTTGGGTATCAAAAATGGCATTGCTCATGCATTTAATGGCAGTGATGTGCAGGCGGATGTGTTTGTGAAAATGGGTTTGCATCTGGGGTTTGGCGGAACGCTGACGTATGAGCGCTCGCGGCAGATTCGTCGATTGGCCGCGCGCCTGCCTTTGGAATCCATTGTGATTGAAACCGATGCGCCGGACATTCCACCGAGTTGGTTAAGCACAGGCGAGGCGAATTATTCGTATCATTTGCCACGGATTGCGCAGGTGTTGGCACAGGTGCGCGGTATTTCTGAGGTGGATTTGTCCGTGGCTTTGTGGCGCAATACGTTGAACGCGATGCCGCGTTTGCATGCGATTTTGCCCGAGGTGTGACCATGCGTTGGCCGTGGCGTGCGCTGGTTTATGCGGTGGTGGCATTGTGCGTGGTGACGGGGGTGTTTGCGCTGGAGCGTCCATGGGTGGGCGTGGGTGGCTTGGCTGTTGGCGCTGTTGCTGTTCTCTTATGGCGGGTTCTCCGTCGTTATTTTTCCTTTAAAAAGTGGTGGGTCTATGAGTTGATTGGCGTGGCGTTGTTCGCTGCGCTGATGTTCGCATGGACGAATGTGCGCTGGGCTGAGCGTAGCTCGAGTGTGATTCCCGATGAGTGGAATCGCACGGTGCAGATGATGGAGTTACACATTGCTGCGATGCCGACGCGTACGGATTATGGTTGGCGGATGTTGGTACTGCCAACGGCGGCGCAACGCGAGCGCCTGCCGAATATGCCGGTGCAGATGTCGCTCTCGTGGGCGGAGGATGATTTGCCTGCCGGAGGGATAGCTGCGATTCGTGTCGGGCAGGTGTGGCGTTTGCCCGTGCATGTGCGCGCACCGCACGCGACGCGCAATGCGGGGGTGTTTGATCAAACGCGCTATTGGCTGGCGAATGACATTGAGGCGCTGGCGTATGTGCGGCTGTACAAGGATACGCCGCCGGAGCGATTGCCTCGATTGTTGGGCACGGATTCGGGCGTGCTGGCTGCGATTGAGAACTGGCGATTTGATACTTTACGGCAGATGGATTTGGCTTTGGCGGGAGTGAGCTCGGCTGAGGCTGCGGGATTGTTTAAAGCTCTTGCGCTGGGTGATCAGGCGGCAATTTCGGGTAAGCAGTGGCAGTTGTTTCAAGACACGGGTGTGACGCATTTGGTCAGTATTTCGGGGCTGCATGTGACTTTGCTCGCGGGGATTTTGGCGTGGCTGGCGCAACACCTCTGGCGGCGCAGCGTGTATCTGACCGAGCGCATTCCGGCGCTGTATGTCGCGCAGTGGGTCGGGCTGATCGGCGCGCTGCTGTATGCGCTGGTTTCGGGCTGGGGGTTGCCTGCGCAGCGCACGGTGTGGATGCTTGCGCTGTGGTTGTTTTTATCGCGCTTGGGTGTGGCGCATTCGGGGCTGCGGGTGTTGGCCTTTAGCGTGCTGTGGTTGCTGGTCGTTGATCCATTCGCGGTGTTGTTGGTCGGTTTTTGGCTGTCCTACGGCGCGGTGGCGTGGCTGATCGTGGCGTTTGATTCGGTGG
>CAZCYS010000147.1:0-3565 GCA_964502825.1 uncultured Hydromonas sp.
CATAGGTCATGCCGATTTCCTCGGCCTTGCGCAGATAACTGCGGTTGGACGAGAGAAACAGGTTTTTGGTCAACTGCATGGAGATGGTCGAACCGCCCGAGATGATTTTACCGCGCCGTTCGTTGCGTTTTTTTGCGGTGTCGATGGCGTTCCAATCCACGCCGTCGTGCTCGACAAAGCCCGCATCCTCAGAGGCCACGACGGCTTTTTTCAGATTGTCCGAAATCTCGCCGTAGCTGCGCCAATCGCGCTCCAGTAAAAACTGCCCTTTGGCCGGAATCAGGCGCATTTGTTCGGCCTTCATAAACGCCGTGAACGGATGCACACCCAAGCTGTACAAAGCCAGCCATGCGACGCACCAGATTTGAAACACCACAAAAATGGCGAACAGCGAATAGATATAGGGCTTGAGCCAATAACGCCACATCATGCGCCCCCTTGTTCGATTCGTCTAAACAGCGGCGCCGTGTCCGGTGCAACGCCATGCCAAATATGAAAGCTCCTCGCCGCCTGCTCAACTAACATGCCCCAGCCATCGGCGGTTTGCGCGCCATACGCACGCGCCCACGCGAGAAATGCGGTTGGCTTGCCATACATCATGTCGTACGCCAAAGCATTCGCCGCAAACGCCACACCCGACGGTGGCGTAAATGCGTCGGACAAGCCGCTCGCGGTCGCATTGATAATCACATCGTATTCACTGGTGACCTCATCCGCCCACGCCGCCACGCGCAGATCGCACGCGCCAACCACCTCATGAAAATCCGCGTTTTGCTCAATCTCGGCCAACCAAGCCTGCGCCTTGTCCAAACTGCGGTTTTTCACCACGACGCGGGCCGGTTGCTCATTTAAAATCGGGCGCAGTACACCGCGCGCCGCGCCGCCCGCACCGAGCAGCAACACGCTTTTCCCATGCAAACGCACGCCCAGATTATGCGTGATGTCGCGCACCAAGCCCACGCCGTCGGTATTGTCGGCTTTGATTGTGCCATCGGCAAAGCTCAAGGTATTGCTCGCGCCCGCCCACCGCACATCCGCCGAGCGTTCGTGCGCATAGGCAAACGCATCCAACTTAAACGGCACGGTGACGTTGCAACCACGCAAACCCTGCGCGCGCAAAGCATCGAGCGTATCCGCAAAGCCATCAACCGGCGCCAATACGCGCTCATAGCGCAGCGCGATACCCAACTGTGCGGCAAACTGCGCGTGGATTTCAGGCGATTTGCTGTGCGCGATCGGATTGCCGATGACGGCGAAATATTGAGCAACTTCGTTCATAATGCTATTTGAAAGTAAATCATAACTAAATCATTAACCGCCGCATTGTACACCGTGAAGCGGGTGAAATTGCAGATTCACGGCGCGAGAAGCCCTATTTTTCCCCGTCGCCAAAAGAAAACCGCCCAAGTTGACTTGGGCGGCTGTGCATCACATGATTAAACCGAGACCTGCATCAGATAAATCCGCGCATGCTGGCAAAAATATAGCCAAAAATACACGCGGTGGTCACACCGATCAAGCCCGGCAAAATAAAGCTGTGGTTGATCACGAATTTACCGATGTGCGTTGTGCCGCTGCGGTCAAATTGAATCGCCGCCAAATCGCTCGGATAGGTTGGCAAAATGTAGTAGCCGTAACACGCAGGTGCAAACGCCACGATCACACCCGGCGGCACGCCAATGCCCAATGCCAGCGGCACGAAGGCAGCAATTGCAGCGGCTTGCGAGTTCACGAATTTAGAAATCAAAAGCAACATCAGCGCATAGGTCCATGGATGCTGCTGCACCACGCCACCGAGCATATCTTTAATCATCGGCGTGTGCACTTCAAACATCGAGTCGGCCATCCACGAAATCCCAAACACCGCCACCAGCGCGATCATACCGCTGCGGAAAATTTCATTTTTACCGATTTTGCTCGCATCCACTTTGGTGAAAATAACCATCAACGCACCGGCCAACAGCATGAAAATCTGAATCGTATTCACCATATTCAGACGGGTCAATTTATCCTTGATCATCCATGCCGGACGCAAGTTTTCAAAAGCACCGAGCAATGCAACCACGGCAATCGCACCCAAGAAAATCCACATCGCTTTCCAGCTTTCCATCGGCAGCTTTTTGCCCAGCAAAGTCGTGGAGTCGCCGTACACATATTCACGGTTTTCTGGTTTGGAAATGTACGCTTGGAATACCGGATCTTTATCCAAATCTTTACCACGGAACCAACTAAAAATCCCAATCGCCAAAACCCCCAGCATAGACGCCGGAATGGTAATTGACAGCAAATCCAAATAACCGTTAAAGCCATTGAGTTTCGTGCTCGCACCCATCAAAAACGCGGTCAAGGACACCACCGCCACCGACACCGGACTGGCGATAATCCCGATTTGTGATGAAATGGACGACGCCGCCATCGGACGCTCAGGACGAATATTATTCTTAATCGCGATATCATAAATAATCGGTAACATCGTGTACACCACGTGCCCCGTACCGCACAGCATCGTCAGGAAAAACGTGGTAAATGGCGCGAGGATACTGATGTATTTCGGATTTTTACGCAAAACTTTTTCCGCCAACTGCAACATCACATCCAAACCACCGCTGGCTTGTAACGTCGCACTGGCCGCAACCACGGCCAAGATGGTGAGCATCACATCAACCGCAGGCTTACCCGGCTGGATTTTGAACAAAAACACCAGCATAAACAAACCGATACCACCGAGCAAACCCAGCGCAATCCCGCCTTTTTTCGCACCGTAGAACAAACACAGCAAGACAACGGCTAATTGGATGGCAAATTGCGTGCCCTCACTTAAGTTGGTTAGAAAGTCCATTGTTTTTCTCCTCTTTTCCTCTACTAAAGCGTCTTACACGACCACTGAAATGCTATTTGGATTATACGCTTGAGTGATAACGATTTAATGAAAATATGTACCGAACTTATAATACCTTCTGGTAAAAAATTCTGAATAATTCGCACGATTTAGATAATCTTTTTATGTACAATCGCATGCAAGCCATTCACGCCCCATCTGCTCAAAAAGAGTCGCGCCATGAGTCCACAACCATACCCAAGACCGCACCCAAAACCACACCAGCCATCACAAAAAATTTGGGATCGGATTTTAGAAAATCAGCCCGCACTCGCTTGCTGGAAGCCTTGGTTGAACAAACACGGCCTGGATGGCTCACTGATTGATCATACCGATAGCCTTAGCTTTGTCGATTATCAACTGCGCAAAGCCATCGTGATTGAATACAAACCTCAGGACACACACCCCATTGCCGCTTGGGTTAGTACCTTTGGCGATTTACCGAGTGAAACAATCGACCAATTAGTCCTCATTTTCAGCGATATTCAAAAAGCCCAAAGCATATTTCCTGCACTCGTTCAATCGTGGTTAGATCCGACCATGACCGCCGAGCAAATGAAGCAAACCATTTCCAATGCCTTATAAAATATTTTCACTTTATTAAAATCAAAGGGGCGAATTTCTCGCCCCCTTTTATTCACTCTTTCAGTCACCCTTTCATTCATTGCAGCCGATCAAAAAACGGCT
>CAZCYS010000148.1:0-3552 GCA_964502825.1 uncultured Hydromonas sp.
GCTCGACCACGAACGAACGCAGTACGAATACCAGCGCAATCACGCCGAACAAGCCCGCGGTGTATTCGAGCCACGCGGGGCGTGCCAAAGCGGCGCGGACTGCATCGTCATATCCACCCGTCGCTTGGGCGCGGATCGCATCGGCGGCTTCACGACGTTTCGGTGCGAAAATGAATTTATCGAGCAGCCAAAAAATACCCGTAACAATAAACAGTACCAACAATAATGTGCCAAACCACATATTTGATTTCTCCCTTAGTCATCCACTCGTAGAATTGCCAAGAATGCTTCCTGCGGCACCTCGACCGAGCCGACTTGTTTCATGCGTTTTTTACCGGCTTTTTGTTTCTCTAACAATTTTTTCTTACGCGTGATGTCGCCGCCGTAACATTTGGCCAACACGTTTTTACGCATGGCTTTGACGTTTTCACGCGCAATGATCTGCGCACCAATCGCGGCCTGAATCGCCACATCGTACATCTGACGCGGGATCAATTCGCGCATTTTCGCCGCGACCTGACGACCGCGTGAAGCGGCGTTTGAGCGGTGAACGATGATGGAGAGTGCATCGACTTTTTCGCTGTTGATCAGCATATCGACCTTGACCACGTCTGCCGGACGGTATTCTTTGAACTCGTAATCCATCGATGCGTAGCCGCGCGAGGTGGATTTGAGTTTGTCAAAAAAGTCCATCACCACTTCGGCCATCGGCATCTCGTAGGTCAATTTCACCTGACGACTGTGGTAAGTCATGTCAATCTGCACGCCGCGTTTTTGCGTACACAGTGTGATCACACTGCCAACGTATTCCTGCGGCATGAATAAATGCACAGTGACAATCGGCTCGCGAATCTCGTTGATTTTCGACGGGTCGGGCATTTTCGATGGGTTTTCCATCTGTACCATCGTACCATCGCGCATTTCCACCTCATATACCACCGACGGTGCGGTGGTAATCAGGTCCATGTCAAATTCGCGCTCCAAGCGCTCCTGCACGATTTCCATGTGCAATAAACCGAGGAAACCGCAGCGGAAACCGAAGCCCAAAGCCTGCGATACTTCCGGCTCGTATTGCAAGGATGCGTCGTTGAGTTTCAATTTTTCCAGCGAGTCGCGCAAGGCGTCGTACTCGGACGATTCCACAGGGAACAAGCCTGCAAACACCTGCGGCTGAATTTCCTTAAAGCCGGGCAACGGTTTATCCGCCGCTGGTTTGGCCTGCGAATTCACATGCGTGATGGTGTCGCCCACTTTCGCCGCGGACAACTCTTTCAGACCGGTAATGATGAAGCCCACTTGTCCGGCGGACAACTGTGGCAGATTTTTCGATTTCGGCGTGAATACACCCAAATGCTCGACACCGTGCTGCGCGCCGGTCGCCATCATTTGAATTTTGTCTTTCGCTTTGAGCGTGCCATTGACCACGCGCACCAGCATGACCACGCCAACGTAGTTATCAAACCACGAGTCAATAATCAAACACTGCAACGGCGCATTCGGATCACCCTTCGGCGGCGGCACGCGCTCGATCAGGCGCTCCAACACCTCGTCCACGCCCAAGCCCGTTTTCGCCGAACACAACACCGCATCCTGCGCCTCAATGCCGATCACATCCTCGATCTCGGCAATCGCATTGGCTGGCTCGGCTGCGGGCAAGTCGATTTTATTCAGCACCGGTACAACCTCGACACCCAGCTCAATCGCGGTGTAGCAGTTCGCCACTGTTTGCGCTTCCACGCCTTGCGACGCGTCCACCACCAACAGCGCGCCTTCGCACGCAGACAGCGAGCGCGACACTTCATACGAGAAGTCAACGTGTCCTGGGGTGTCAATCAGATTCAGATTGTAAATTTCACCGTTTTTCGCTTTGTATTCGAGTGCGGCGGTTTGCGCCTTGATCGTAATCCCGCGCTCACGTTCAATATCCATCGAGTCCAGCACCTGCGATTCCATCTCGCGCTCGGACAAACCACCACACATGTGAATGATGCGGTCGGCCAAGGTCGATTTACCGTGGTCAATGTGGGCGATGATTGAGAAATTACGTATATTTTTCATGTAAATAACTTAAATAAATCCGATTCGAACCGCTCTCAAGACATAGCGGTGACAAAGTTTAATTAAAACGCGTTATTTTACTTGAAAGCGCAACTTTTCGGGTGGCTTTCGGGCTTTTGCCCTCGAGCGCGCATTCAGGACTCCAGTTCATCATCACCCAAAAAACCATCCCGTCGGAAGGTCAACACCAAAGTATCTCGATGACCATGCTCATCGACCGGCTGAATCGGCGTGGACTCATGGATCACTTTTGCATCGTCCATCCACAGCAACGACCACGGCTCGGTCAAGGTAAACCGCTGCCCCTTTGGCCCGTCCGCCTCAAATACGCGGGTTTCAGCGCCCTTAATCCCAACGCGATCGAGCAAAAATACCATGACGAAATCAACCCCATCGCGGTGCGCGCCCTCAGGCGTTGGACGACCAATGCCGTCCGTGGTATCAATGCGAAACTGATGCGCCTCGATGTACCATTGATCCGCCCTCTCGCCAACTGGCGCAACCTCCGAGCACATCTGCGCCGCGCTCTGAATCAAACGTTGCCATGCCGGATGCGCAACCACACCCTGCTCCATCGGCTCGAACCAACGCCGCATACCGCCGTGCAAAGCGTTGTACTCCACCGGCTGATAATGCGCGCGATGTTCGGTTTGCGACACTGCGCCATAACGCACGACAAAGCACGAATGCCGCCGCAGGCGATAGCGTCCGCCGTCTTTGAGGTATTCATCGCGACACAGACGATCCCACGCAGGCGTGAGCGCGGCGAGCGCCTCCATAGGCACATCCACCGCCGCGCACACATCGGCCGCCCCCATCACCACCATCCCTTGCGCACGCATGGTTACAACACATTGGTCAACAGGGATAATAGGTGGGGCAATCAGTAGGGACATGATGAAAATATTCAGGGTTGGGATAAAAACACATCGAGCAATTCAAAAAACCGTTCGATTTCGGATCGCGTATTGTAGTGCAAAAAGCCCAAACGATTCACGCCTCCTTGCTCCATCAACCCCAAATGCGTGACTAAACCCTGCGCATAAAAATGCCCATCGCCGACGCACACATCGTATTGACCACAAAACTCACTGAATTCGCGCGGCGAACGCCCCGCAATCTGAAAAGCAAACGTCGGCGTGCGCCCCTGCACTTCGCGCCGTCCATACAGAGTAATCTGCGGATAAGCCGCCAAACGCTCCAAGAAATACGCCGACAAATCCTGCTCGTGCTGATGCATCCAAGCAAAACTGGCAACCAGCCGCTCGCGCAACGTGGCCGTCGCAGCTACATGCCCGGTCAACCCGACGATCGCAGCCACATCTGCCAAATATTCGACCGTCGCACTCAATGCAGCCAAACCCTCGAAGTTCTGCGTACCCTGCTCCCACTGATGCGGATTCACGCACGCCGCCGGCTCTACCTTATACGGCTGTAACCGCTCCAAATGCTCGGTTTTTGCGTACAAAGCCGCCACATGCGGCCCCGTGAATT
>CAZCYS010000149.1:0-3506 GCA_964502825.1 uncultured Hydromonas sp.
CTCATCAATCGACTCGTACACATCCGCCAGCGCGGTGTGGCGCGTTTGTTTTTTATAGCCGTCGTACACACGCGGATACCAGCGGCGCGCGAGTTCTTTGAGTGTGGAGACGTCGAGATTGCGGTAGTGAAAGTATTTTTCGAGCGTCGGCATGTAGTTGGCCATGAACCGGCGGTCTTGGCCGATTGAGTTGCCGCACATCGGTGATTTGCTCGGGCCGATGTAGCGTTTGATGAAGTCCAATGCCGCTTGCTCGACCTGTGCTTCGGTCAGCGTGGAGGCGCGCACTTTGTCGATCAGGCCTGAGTTGCCGTGGGTTTTTTGATTCCATGCGTCCATGCCGTTCAGCACTTCGTCGGCTTGGTGGATGACCCAGACCGGTGCTTCGGCGATGGTGTTGAGGTTTTTGTCGGTGATGACAATGGCCAGCTCGATAATGCGGTCGGATAAAGGGTTGAGGCCGGTCATTTCCATGTCAAGCCAAACCAGTCGGTCGTCGTCACGCGTACTGATCTCTGCGGGATTTGTCGCTTGTGCAATGGGGCTGGTTTCTGTCATAATTCGCTGGTCTTTCATAATCCGAAAAATTGAGGGTTTATTTTTTATGATGGCTGTATTTAAACAAGCTGAGGTGTTGTTGATGCTGGCGTTCGTCGCCGCGCTGGTGCTGTATTTTACGCTGAAATTGTGGCTGAATATGCGGCAAATTCGTTTCATCATGGCGCATCAACATCAAGTACCGCCCCCGTTTGACCGCCGCATTGATTTGGAGGCGCATCAAAAATCCGCTCGCTACGCGTTTGTGAAACTGCGTTTGGCGCGATTGGGCTTGTTTATCAGCACTTCGGTGTTGCTGATCTGGACTCTGGGCGGTGGGATCGCGAGTTTGTCCGCCGTGGTTCAGCATTTGACCTCGCATCCTTTGCATTTTGGCGTGGTATTGCTGGTGCTGTTCAGTCTGATTGGTTCGCTGTTTGAGCTGCCGCTGGCGTATGTCGATCAATTTTACGTCGAGCAGTCTTTTGGTTTTAACCGAATGACGCGCGGCATGTGGTGGATGGATTTGCTTAAAAATACCGTGCTCTCGGCGGTTTTGGGCATTCCTTTGTTGTATGCGGTATTGGCGTTCATGCGCCTCTTTCCTGACACGTGGTGGTTTTGGGCGTGGGCGCTGTTCTTGGGGTTTAACGTGCTGATGCTGTGGCTGTATCCGACGCTGATCGCCCCGCTCTTTAACAAATTCACGCCGCTGCCCGATGGCGAATTGAAAACCCGCTTGGAGGCATTGCTTCAGCGTTGTGGCTTTTCCTCGAATGGGATGTTTGTGATGGACGGCTCACGCCGTTCGGGTCATGGCAATGCGTATTTCACCGGCTTTGGTCGCAACAAGCGCATTGTGTTTTTTGACACGCTGCTGGCGCAGTTGACCGAGCCGCAAATCGAGGCAGTGCTGGCGCATGAGCTGGGACATTTTCACCACAAACATATTCTCAAACGCATGGCGTGGATGCTGCCACTGAGTTTGGGCGGCTTTGCCCTGCTCGGATTTTTGGTCAACAAAATGTGGTTTTACGCGGGCTTGGGTGTCTCGGATGATTTTGCCCTGCTCGACTCATTGGCACAGCAACCGACGCATTTATTCGCCGTTGGCCTGCTGCTGTTCAGTCTGGTACTGCCGGTATTTCTGTTCATTTTTACGCCGATTTTTTCGCTGCAATCGCGCAAGGATGAGTTTGAAGCCGACGCATTTGCGGTCAAAAACAGCAACGGCCAAGATTTGATCGACGCGCTGGTAGCTATGTACCACGACAATGCCAGTTTCGTCGGCACCGATCCATGGTATTCGCGCTTTTATGACAGCCACCCGCCGGCGGTGATTCGTGTGGCGCATTTACAATCCGAAATCAGCAAACAATCGGGTGTGCATCATGAGTAAAACCACCACCCTCGTTCGCATCGTCGCCAATTACGGTCATCAATATCTCGGCCTGCTGAACGACTCGCGCACCGACGATGAGCAGCCGCAGTGGGTGCAACTGGTCGCACGCGGCAAAAAGCAAGGCTACGCGGTCGGCGATGTGGTGCAGGTCACGCTGACCAACACCAGCAGCACACCGGCGCAAGGCGCGATCGAGAAAGTCCACGAGCGACGCAATTTGTTCTACCGCTCGGAATTTAACAAACAGAAAAACCTCGCGGCGAACATCGACCAAGTCGCCATCATCTGCGCCACCGAGCCGGGATTCTCCGAGGAGCTGCTCGGGCGCGCGCTGATCTGCGCGCATGTGGCTGACATTGAAGCATTGATCGTGTTGAACAAAATCGACGTGGCCGAATTGCTGCCCTTCGCGCGTGAACGGCTGGCGTTGTACCAATCGCTCGGCTACCGCGTGATTGAAGTTTCGGCCAACCAAGAAAACAGCCTACAGAACGAACTCATCCCTGCGCTCGCGGGTCAAACCACACTGTTCATGGGGCAAAGCGGCATGGGCAAATCCTCGCTCATCAATGTCCTGATCCCCTCGGCCAATCTACGCACACGCGAGATTTCCAACGTCCTCAACACCGGCAAACACACCACCACCTTTTCGCGGCTATTTGACTGCGAATTGAATGGTCACGCCACGCAGATCATCGACTCGCCCGGCTTTGAACAATTCGGCATGGCGCAATTTTCGCTCTCGCAGATTCAACACGCCATGCCCGAATTTGCACCACGGATCGGCCAGTGCAAATTCCACAACTGCACCCATGTGCACGAGCCAGCCTGCGCCATCATTCATGCCCTTGAGCATGGTGAAATTTCACCGATTCGCTACGAATTTTATTTACGCCTGATTCAGCAGTTAGACTACTATGAAAACGCCCAATACTGATACACCCCAAGCCGAAATCGTGCGCCCAACCATACAGGTACTGGAGCGCACCAACGATTTGCTCAATATTCTGGCGAGATACAACCAGCCGCTCTCACTCAAATTCCTTGCCGAACAGTCAAAACTGAACATCTCCACCACACATCGGATTTTGAACGATCTGGTGCTGGCACGCATCGTGCATCGCCCCAGCTCAGGGCATTACCAACTCGGTATGCGCCTGCTCGAACTGGGCAATCTGGTCAAAGCACGACTGAACGTGCGCTCCATTGCCCTGCCAATCATGCGCCGGCTACAACAAAAAATCGGCCAAACCATCAACCTCTCGATTCGCCAAAACGACGAAATCGTCTACATCGAGCGTGCCTTCTCCGAGCACTCCGGTATGCAAGTCGTGCGCGCCATTGGCGGTCATGCACCTCTGCATTTAACCTCAACCGGCAAACTGTTTCTCTCCACCTACGACAAAGCCGCCCTGCTGGACTACGCCAAACGCACCCAACTCAAAGGCAATACACCCAACAGCATCAACTCATTGGAAAAGCTCAACAAAGAGCTGGAAAACGTGCGCAAAACCCAAACCGCACGCGATCATGAGGAGCTGGAAATCGGCGTATCGTGCATGGCCGC
>CAZCYS010000150.1:0-3469 GCA_964502825.1 uncultured Hydromonas sp.
ACACCATCTGTCTGGACACCGGCTGCGTCTGGGGACAAGAACTCACCGCCTACCATTATCCAAGCGGTGAGGTGATTAGCGTTCCGGCGAAAACCAGATAACCTATTTACGTGAGTATTCTCATCCGTTATCATGCCTTAACAAAAAACAATGGCAGCGAAATATGACAAACCAATTAAACTGGATTACAGATTCCGACTTAGAATCGTGCGTGCGTGAAGTGATTATCAAAGGGCTGCAAGGCATACAAAAATCTAAAAAAGACATCGCTCGCAATAGCCTTGACCCGTTTTCCGCCCTATTTGACGCCAGCCTGCAAAGCATCACACTAAGTGAGTGGCTAATTTCTGAACAGCGACGACAAGCTCAAAAAACATTGCAAAATGCCTTGGGGCATTTTCATCAATCGATCTTATCTTGTGTTCAAGATTGCTATATTCCAGATGAAAACTTTGTTGATCTGGTCAATGATAATCGACAAATAGTTGCCGAGATCAAGAATAAATACAACACAGTTAAAGGTTCAAACCTTAAGGATGTCTACGACGAGCTGAATCAAGCAATCAATGGTAAAACCTCTAAATATCGAGGATACACAGCCTATTATGTGACCGTTATTGCCTCAAGGCCCGAACGGTTTTCGCATCCGTTCACACCGTCCGATAATGCCAGCGGAACAAAAAAGCCGTTACAGGAACGTATTATCGAAATAGATGGCGTCAGTTTTTATGAATTGCTCACCGGAGTGCCGGATGCGCTGTATCAACTGTATGAAACCTTGCCTAAAATCATTCAAAAAGTTTTGTCTGAACCGCCGAGGAGCGCAGCAAAAAATTCTGCGCTAATTCAAGACCCTCATTTTGCAACGTTTTTTGCGCAGACCTTCGCTCAATAATTTCCATGGTTTCCGAATCTAAATTTCCCTCAAGCATGGCTCGAACGCATCGACCGATGTGAAAAGCCAAGTTGACCGGAACAGCATTACCTATTTGTTTGTATTGAGCATTCACCGAACCAGAAAACTGCCAACTATCGGGAAAACTTTGGATTCGTGCATATTCGCGCACATTCAAAGGGCGTGTTTCCGATGGATGGCAACGCTCCGTTTGCTTTTGCGCAGGATTACAGGTCAACGTCAATGACGGCTCATCCCATGACAGACGACGAGCCATACCCGTTTTACCGCCGCCATGGAAATAGCTTGCGCCCATATACTCCCTTTGAAGCGAGTCTGGCAAATCACGCCAATAACCACCTTCGGGAATTTGTTCCATGATCTTTTTCTTTTTATCCGTATATTTGACACCCTCACTGTCAGGTATTCGATGAAGAGCCGAACGCAAAGGGACAATGTACGATTGTTCTTTCGGAAAAGCGAAATCGGTGACAAAATCTTTATGCAAACCGATAATCACCAAGCGTTCTCGCTTTTGCGCAACATCAAAGTATTGCGCTCTTAACACACGGTAACAGGTATCATAACCCAGCTCATCCAGTACGCTAAGCATAGTCTGAAGCGTTTTTCCGCCATCATGATTTAATAGCCCACGAACATTCTCTCCCACAACTATTTTGGGGCGCGTCTGCGCAATACAACGCGCAAATTCAAAAAACAATGTGCCGCGGGTATCTTCAAAGCCCAATCGATGTCCCGCGTAACTAAATGCCTGACATGGAAAACCACCCGTCACAACATCTGCTTGATAGCCTTCAAAATCAACTTGACTAATATCTGAATGAATAACCGGCCAATCAGGGCGATTCAAACTCAAAGTCTCGGTTGCCGTTTTATCGATCTCCACCAACAAAGAATGCTCAAAACCCGCATTCTCAAAACCCAAAGCCAAGCCTCCCGCTCCGGCGAAAAGTTCAATTGAGCGAAAGTTTGTATGATTCGGCACACTCAATACTTCAAAGTGCTGTACCTGTTGATTTAATTGCTGGAGATGGACGCGCTTAACTTCCTCTACCGAAAAAACTCGGTAATTATGCTGGTCTCGATGTGACTTAATCAACCCTTTTTTTTCCCAACGCCTGATCGTATCTGAGTGTAAACCTAAGGTTTGTGCGACTTGCGCCACAGAAAGTAGAGTAGATGAGTTAGTTATATTTTCCATTAGTACCCCTTGCATAATGCAATGGGTACTTTATTATTTTTGTGAGGAAAAATCAACTACTTTTAAATTATTTTTACTTCGCTAATTCTACCGCCAGCTCCGCACCCAGCACCGCATTGTTTTTCACCAGCGCGATATTGGTGTCCAAGCTACGCCCGCCGGTGAGCTGCTTGATGCGCGCCAGCAAAAACGGCGTGACCGCTTTGCCATTGACGCCTTGCGCCTCAGCTTCGCGCAGCGCCTGCTCGGTCATCGCGTCGATTTCCGCTTTCGGCATGGCATGGGCTTCTGGCACGGGATTGGCAACAACCACGCCGCCATTCAAACCGAGCTGCCATTTGGTGCGAATAAAGTCGGCCAATTCAGCCGCGCTGTCGAGTTGAAAATCGGCGTTCAGGCCACTTTCGCGGGTGAAAAAGGCGGGAAATTGCGCTTGCCCGACACTCACCACCGGCACGCCATGCGTTTCCAAATATTCCAGTGTCAATGGCAAATCCAAAATCGATTTCGCGCCCGCACAAACGACCGCCACCGAAGTGTGCGCTAACTCCTGCAAATCCGCCGAAATGTCAAAACTGGTTTGCGCGCCGCGATGCACGCCGCCAATGCCGCCGGTGACGAACACGCGAATGTCGGCCAGCTCGGCGCAAATCATGGTGGCGGCGACGGTGGTCGCACCGAGTTTTTTCTGGCTCAGAACATAGGGCAAATCGCGACGACTGACTTTGAGCACGCCCTCGGTATTGCCCAATTGTTCGAGCTGCGCATCCGACAAACCGACGCAGATTTTGCCATCGATGATCGCAATGGTTGCCGGAACTGCGCCACCGTCGCGGATGATTTGTTCGACTTCACGCGCGGTTTGCACATTTTGCGGGTAGGGCATACCGTGTGAAATGATGGTGGATTCGAGCGCGACGACGGGTTTGCCTGCGGCGCGCGCAGCGAGGACTTCTTCGGAAAAATGTAACAATGATTTCATGGCGCTTCCTTTGTGGTGAGGTATTTTGATGGGTTGTTATTCAATGCGAACTAATCAATGGCTTCGAGCATCTGCACATTTAAATCGGGCAACACGCTTTGCTCGGCTTGCACGGTGAGGGCGGAGAGGGCGACGCCGCGACGCGCGGCCAAGCCCAAATCATCGGGCGCGTGATACAGCGACCAACACACCGCCGCAGAAAAAGAGTCGCCCGCGCCGGTCACGTCGCGCACGGTGACGACTGGCGCGGGGATGTGGTTCAGAACACCGCCATCGCCATGATGATCATTGTCGCTGTACTCGCTGTACGATGCACCTTGCGCGCCGCGCGTGACAATGATGCGACGCACGCCTTGCGCGTGTACCTCAC
>CAZCYS010000151.1:0-3461 GCA_964502825.1 uncultured Hydromonas sp.
TTGGTCTGTGCGCCACCGCAGGCGCGAAACTCAAGGGCGCCAGCCTCATCATCACTGTGGATGGCAATGATCAGCGTCTGGCGATTTCCAAAAAAATGGGGGCCGACGTCACGCTCAACTTCCGCAATGTTGATGTCGTTGATGAAGTCATGAAAATCACCAACGGGCGTGGTGCGGATGCAAGCATCGAGGCATTGGGCACGCAACTAACCTTCGAGCAAGCGCTGCGTGTACTCAAACCGGGCGGGACACTTTCCAGCCTCGGCGTGTATTCGGAGGATTTAACCATTCCGATCAGTGCATTTGCTTCGGGTCTGGGTGATCACAAGATCAACACTGCACTGTGTCCGGGCGGTAAAGAACGGATGCGTCGTCTGCTGAGCGTGGTCGAGTCCGGTCGGGTTGATTTGGGCGCATTGGTCACGCACGAATATAAACTGGACAACATCGTTGAGGCCTATGAGCTTTTTGCCAATCAACGCGATGGCGTACTCAAAATTGCGATTAAGCCTTAATTGAGTCCGTATTAAAAGAATCAAGGGTGCTGTTCAGCACCCTTTTTATGTCTCATTCCAACGGCTCCCACGTCAACCAATCCTCGCCAAACAATTCCAACGGATGCAGGGGCGCTCCTCGCCGTGACCGCAGGCCAAATCATTTTCCCATACTTGCTTTTAATTCTTGAACACAACGCTCTATATTTTTTAATGAAGAATCAATTACGATTCTTTCCGTGACCCATTCTTCATAACCACGACTCATGACCTCCAGCCATGAGGGGTGATTGAGAAACCATCAATATCAGTCGTACATCAATCAACCAATCAACCATAGAGCCAACAACGGAACCAGATTAAACAATAAAACACCAATTTTATACACCGCCATCGCCGCGTAATGAATCGCATCAAACTGCGCTTGACTCAAACGAAACCAGCGACGGTGCAATCCCAATAACCAATCATACCGCCAGCGAAATACGCCAAACCATAGCAATAGAATGGCGTAATTGAACAATAGATTCGAGAGCAGAAATTCTCTTACCCAAGCGATCGTCATACCATCCCCCTTTAGGCGGTCATGGCGGACATAGCGGACATCATCAACGCAGGCGAATGATGTCCGTATCCGTATGGCTCAATCAAACATCGCGGATCGTATCTCGCTTATTTCGCACGCACCGCGATGTAAAAATTCACCTGCATTTGCTCGCGCCCCTGTACCAGTTCCGGCTCAGCAACATCCGCTGTTTTTTCACGCATCATGGGCGCTGCCGCTGCGGCATACATACGTCCGCCATAGCCACCGCACGGATTATTCGGCATGATATTCATGTGTGCGATACGCCATGCGCCAACCGGCTGTCCAAAGGCTTTGGCCACGGTTGCAATGCGTGCTTTAACATCGGCAAAGGCTTCATCATTGAGCTTTTGCTCAGCCGCACGGCGACCTTCGGGACTCAAATAGGAACTCATGCTGCCGACATTGACGCCCATCGCCTGTAATTTCGAGGCCAGCTCAGCCATGTCGTTCAAATCTTTACCGGTCAGGGAAAAAGACTGTTGCACCAGCCATTTATTGGTCACCTGTCCATCTTTGTCGCGCTCTTGTGAGGTGTTGTAGCTTTGATTCTCAACCGTCACGCTGCGATATTGTTTAATCAATTGCATGGCTTGCGACATGGTACGATTCACGGTGTCCGCCGCCTGCACTTTGTCACGATTTTGCACCGAAAAATCCACGTGCATCATCGCGGCATCATGCGCGACCATTTTCTCCGCACTGGCGCACATTTCTACCAAAGAGCCGTTTTGATTAATCGCCACGGTTTCGGCCTGTGCCACCGCGCAGGTCAATGACAAGCCGCTCAAACCGACCGCTGCCAACCACTTTGCTTTATTCATTTGAATCATCCTTTTTGCATAAAAATAGGGATGCAATCCGCTGACTGCACCCCCATTCTAATGCGCTCATTCTATTGGCGTTGACGTATTTTTGCGCCGACGCCAAATAAATCCGAGGCTTAGTTTTTGCTTTGATCAACCAATTTGTTTTTACCGATCCAAGGCATCATCGCGCGCAACTTGCCGCCGACTTGCTCGATTTGGTGCTGCTCGGTCAAATGACGGCGTGACACCATGGTTGGCGCACCGGCTTTGTATTCGAGGATGAAGCTTTTCGCGTATTCGCCGGTTTGGATGTTTTTCAACGCTTGGCGCATGGCTTTGCGCGACTCTTCGTTGATCACTTGCGGACCGGTCACGTATTCGCCGTACTCAGCGTTGTTGGAGATCGAGTAGTTCATGTTGGCAATGCCGCCTTCGTAGATCAGATCCACGATCAGTTTCAATTCGTGCAAGCATTCGAAATAGGCCATTTCCGGTGCATAACCGGCTTCAACCAAGGTTTCAAAGCCCATTTTCACCAGCTCAACCGCGCCACCGCACAATACGGCTTGCTCACCGAACAAGTCGGTTTCGGTTTCTTCGCGGAAGGTGGTTTCGATGATGCCCGCGCGACCGCCGCCATTGGCAGAGGCGTAGGACAAAGCGATGTCACGCGCTGCGCCGGATTTGTCTTGCTCAACCGCGATCAGGTGCGGCACGCCGCCGCCTTGGCTGTACGTACCGCGCACGGTGTGACCCGGTGCTTTTGGCGCAACCATGATGACGTCCAAATCAGCGCGTGGCACGACTTGGTTGTAAATGATGTTAAAACCATGTGCGAAGGCCAATGCCGCGCCTTGCTTGATGTTCGGAGCCACTTCAGTGTTGTATACGCTGGCGATTTGCTCATCTGGCAAGAGCATCATGACGATGTCCGCGCCTTTAACCGCTTCGGCCACTTCTTTCACCGGCAGACCGGCGTTTTCCGCTTTTGCCCAAGATGCGCCGCCTTTGCGCAGACCCACGGTCACTTTCACGCCGCTTTCGGTCAGGTTCAATGCGTGTGCGTGGCCTTGTGAACCGTAACCGATGATGGTTACTTGTTTGCCTTTAACCAATGATAAATCACAATCTTTATCGTAAAAAACTTTCATGACTTTCCTTTTTAGATTTTTAAATGTAAACCAATGTGTTGGATGGTTATCTTATTTACGGCTTAAACTCGCAACCCGCGCTCGCCACGACCAATACCCGATGGGCCGGTGCGCACAGTTTCGAGAATCAAACCACGATCAATCGCTTGTAAAAACGAATCGTTTTTCGCCAAATTACCCGTGACCTCTATTGTAAAGGCTTTATCAGTCACGTCAAGAATGCGACCACGGAAGATATCCGCCAGACGTTTCAGCTCCTCACGGTCTTTACCCACCGCGCGTACTTTGACCATGAGCAATTCGCGTTCGACAAATGGTCCGTCGGTCAAATCTTGTACCTTGTAGACTTCAATCAGGCGATTCAGATGTTTGGTGATCTGCTCCAACACCTCATCCGAGCCGGACGAAGTGATGGTCATGC
>CAZCYS010000152.1:0-3450 GCA_964502825.1 uncultured Hydromonas sp.
GTGGACGAAGCACATGCGGAAGACGTCTCCGATGCACTCATGGAGGCGGGGGCGCTTTCCGTATCGGTTGAAGACGAATGGGCGGACACCGAATCCGAAGTGCCTTTGTATGGTGAGCCGGGTTTGGAGCCCACCACCCACGCATGGCAGCAGTCGCGTCTGGTCGTTCTACTCGAACCGGAAGCGGATGTGGATGCATTATTGAGCGAAGCGTACGGCGAATTAAACTTGCCGGTACCGAGCTATGAGCGGCGCGAAGTACAGGCGCAGGATTGGGTGCGCTTGACCCAAAGCCAGTTCGAGCCGATTGAAATTACCCCGCAATTATGGATTGTCCCGACGTGGCACGAAGCCGATGAGCGCGACGCAGGCCGCATCAATCTGCGCCTCGACCCGGGTTTGGCGTTTGGCACGGGCAGCCATCCGACCACGCGCCTGTGTTTGCAATGGCTCGCGCAACACATGCCGAGCGCGCAGGGCGCGACGGTGCTTGATTACGGTTGCGGCAGCGGGATTTTAGCGATTGCCGCGAAAAAAATGGGCGCGGGCGATGTGCTTGGCACCGACATTGATGGGCAGGCGGTGCAAAGCTCGCAAGACAATGCAGAACTCAACACCACGCAGGCGCACTTCGTCCTGCCGGATGCGATGCCGCATGGCGCGCAGTACCAAATCGTTGTCGCCAATATTTTGTCGAATCCGCTCAAATTGCTCGCACCGGCGCTGGTTGGCTATGTGCAACAGGGCGGTTATCTCGTGCTGTCTGGGATTTTGGAGCGCCAAACCGACGAGCTGATCGAAGCCTATGCGCCGTACATGAACATGTCGCTGTGGCGCGCCGAGGACGGCTGGATTTGTTTGGTCGGACAGGCGGTTTAAACCACGCACCATTTGAGAAAAGATTTTCTTGCTGGCGCGCAATCACAGGAGTCAATGATGTCTCAGCAAGAATTACTGCGTCAACTGGACGCCATCATGCAACGCATCCGTCGTGCGTGCGCACGCTGTGGCCGTGATCCACGCGAGGTGCGGCTGCTGTTGGCGACCAAAACCGTGCCGGCTGAACGCATTTTGTTTGCTTTACAAGCAGGGCAAACGCTCATCGGTGAAAATAAGGTGCAGGAAATTCGCGACAAGTTTGAAGCGTTGCAGAGCATTCCGCACGAAACGCACTTCATCGGTCATTTGCAAACCAATAAAATCAAAGATATTTTGAAATACGACGTGCGCTGCATTCAGTCGCTGGATCGTTTGGATTTGGCAGAAAAGCTTCAGCAAAGGCTGGAGACGGAGCGCAAGCAGATGGATGTGTTGATTCAAGTGAACACCTCGGGCGAGGCGAGTAAATTTGGCATTACGCCGGATCGCGCGCTGGCATTGGTGCAGCAAGTGGCTCAATTGGATCGTTTGCACATCAAAGGTCTGATGACCATTGGTTTATTTAGCGTGCAGTTAGAGCTGGTTCGCCCGTGTTTTCAGCTGTTGAAACGTCTACAGCAGGAGGTGATGCAGCTTAATCTGCCGAATGTGTCTATGGCCGAGCTGTCTATGGGCATGAGCGGTGATTTGGAAGTGGCGATTGAAGAAGGCGCCACCATTATTCGTGTCGGAACGGCGATTTTTGGGCAACGCATTTATTCCGATAGTTATTATTGGAATGAAAATGTGGCAGATGATTCGGCGTCATGATCGGTGAGTTGGATAAAAAGAAAGGGTGCAACGCACCCTTTAAATTTTTGTCGAGGCTGAAAGCCTGAATGAAAATTATTCACGCAGATCTTTGCGCAGGATTTTACCGACGTTGGATTTCGGTAAATCGGTGCGAAACTCGATGTATTTCGGTCGTTTGTAGCCGGTTAAGTGTTCTTTCAAGAATGCTTGCAATTCCTGCTCGGTCAGGCTCGCGTCTTTTTTCACCACAAACATTTTCACCGCTTCGCCCGAGTAGTCGTCGGCGACACCGATCACGGCGCATTCGAGCACTTTCGGATGCATCACGGCGACGTCTTCCACTTCATTGGGATAGACATTGAAGCCGGAGACCAGCACCATGTCCTTTTTGCGGTCGATGATTTTGACGAAGCCTTGCTCGTTCATGATGCCGATGTCGCCGGAGCGGAAAAAGCCGTCGGCAGTCATGACTTTGGCGGTTTCGTCCGGGCGCTGCCAGTAGCCAGCCATCACTTGCGGGCCGCGAATGGCGATTTCACCCGGTGAGCCGTAGGGTACTTCTTTGCCATCGTCGTCCAAAATCGCAACGTCGGTCGAGGAAATCGGCAGTCCGGTGTAGCCGGTGAATGCGGTCAATTTGATCGGGTTCATCAATGCGGCCGGGCTGGTTTCGGACAGACCGTAGGCTTCGCAAATTGGCACGCCGGTGATTTCGTGGAACTGGTCGGCGACGGCTTTTTGCACCGCCATACCACCGCCCAAGGCGACGCGCAACGATGAGAAGTCCAGCTTTTTGAACTCAGGGTTGTGGTTCAAGGCGACAAACAGGGTGTTGACCGCGGGCAATACATGGAACGGGTGTTTTTGCAAATCTTTGATGAACGCGGGAATATCGCGCGGGTTGGTTATGAGCAGCACGCAGCCACCGATGTGCAGCGCATACAGTGCGTTTACGGTCAGGCCGAAGATATGGTACAGCGGCAGGGCAGAGACAAAGGTCGCGCCGTTGTTCAAATCGCTGATGGCCGGTGCACACCATTCTTCGGCTTGCAGCACATTCGCAATGATGTTGCCATGCGTGAGCGCCGCGCCTTTGGACACGCCGGTGGTGCCGCCGGTGTATTGCAAAAACGCCAGATCGTCGTGGCTCAATTGAACCGGTTGATAGGTTTTTTGCGCGCCTTCGGCCAATACGCGTTTGAACTGAATCGCGGAGTCAATGCGCCACGCCGGAACCATCTTTTTCACGTTGCGCAGGACAAAGTTGACGATTTTGCCTTTGAAACCGAGCATGTCGCCGAGTGATGAGACAACGACGTGTTTGATATTCGGCAGGTTCGGCAGGGACACTTCCAATACATGGGCGAAGTTTTCGAGAATGAAAATGGCTTTGGCGCCGGAGTCGTTGAGCTGATGTGTCAGTTCATCGGGCGTGTACAGCGGGTTAATATTGGTCACCGCATAGCCCGCGCGCAAAATCGCCGGTACCAAAATCAGGTATTGCAGACAGTTGGGCATCATGATGGCGACACGGTCGCCTTTTTGCAGGCCGAGGCTTTGCAGCCACGCGGCGACGTCGCGCGAATATTGGTCAAATTCGCGGTAGGTCAGCGATTTGCCCATATTGATCGCCATCGGGCGGTCGCTAAAGCGCGCAAATGCAGAGTCAAAAATAGCGGGAATGGAATTGAAACGGTTCAAGTCGATGTGTTCGGCTACGCCGGCGTATTGGCTCAACCAAGGCTTTTGCATGAGGGTCTCCAGAGTTTTTATATAAAT
>CAZCYS010000153.1:0-3389 GCA_964502825.1 uncultured Hydromonas sp.
ATAATCGTCAAAAAGGGTTGGATGATTTGTACTTGGCTGACGCGTACTGCGCCGCCGATGTGCAGCGCGTGATACCAGATCATCATGCCCGCCCACATGGACAGCACGGCGACGTAGGCAAAGCCCAGCCATGCGCTCAGCGGGATGGCGTGTTTCGGTAGTGTGAGGAATGAGGCGGGCGCGGTGAGCGGCAGAAACAGTACCAACATCCAGCACAACACCTGCGCGGCGGGCAGCTCACGGCTGAGTTTTGCGCCGTAGGCATAGCCATAACCGCACAGCAGCACCGCGATAAAAATCAATACGTCGGCGTAGTGCAATGTCAGCGCGCCGTCATGTTGATACGCGCGCCACAGCGCAAATATCATTACCAAGATCGCGCCCAATAAGGCCCAGAACCAAAACCGCAGCGGTGCGTGTTGGCGAAACAGCAAGGCCGCGATGGCCGCAGTGGCCAGCGGCAGCAGGCCGTTGAACACCGCGGCGTGCGAGGAAGGCACGTACAGTAAACCAATGCTTTGCAAAATCGGAAAGCCCAGCGCATTGCCCAAACCGATGTAGAGCAAATAGCGCCATTGCCGTCCTTTGGGCCATACCGCGCGGGTGTGGTACAAATAAGCGATTGCCAGCACGCCCGCCACCGCCGCGCGGCCAAAGGCGATGAACCACGGTGACAAATAGGGCGTGGCGGCACTGCCGATCGCCAGCTTGCTCATCGGTAAGGTCAAGGCGAACAGCGTGACGGCCAGTAGTCCGAGCAGGAGAGCATGTTGGGCGCGTTGGGGGTCGTTGGAATGGTCATGCATGGTTTTGATGTCTATCTTCACAATGTTGACACAATACGCATATTTTGCGGTACAGTAACGGTACACTTTGATAAACAATTTATAAACTGTACCGATATGGAACACAATACAATTTCCGGCCAGTTGTCCGAATCCGCTTCAGACCCCACCAACGAATCTGCTTCCGAGCGCGCCAGCACAAATGCCTCCGTGAGCGGTGTACACAGCATGACGCCGAATGCGCTTGATCCGCGTTATAACAAAGTCGATGCCGTCGTCGCGTGGTTGACCGAGCGCATCGATATGCGTTTTTACGCGCCCGGCGCGCGCGTGCCGTCGGTGCGGCAGTTGGCCGATAAACTCGCGGTATCGCGTTTCACCGTGGTCAATGCGTACGAAAAAATGGTCGCCTCGGGTGCACTGATTTCGCGCGCCGGTTCGGGCTTTTATGTGGCGCAGGCGATTCATGTGACGAAGTCCGAGCCGGACTCGGCGCAGAAAAATCTACTCGCCTTTCAGGAAACCAGCGTGGTGGATGCGAAATGGCTGTTGCGCCATTTGTTCTCTGACTTGCCGGATGAACGCACGCCGGGCAGCGGGCTGTTGTCGCGCTCGTGGCTGGAAAACGAGCGCATGGGCGTGGCGGTGCGTGCAGTGACACGCAGCACCGATACACATATTTACGACTATGGTCATGTCAATGGCTACGCGCCGCTGCGCGAGCAAATCGTGGTGCAGTTGCATCCGCTCGGTATACATGCGCAGCCCGATCAGGTCATCACGACCAATGGCGTGTCGATGGCGATTGATCTGGTGGCACGCTATTTTCTCAATCCGGGTGACGCGGTGCTGGTGGATGATCCGTGTTGGTTTTGGCTGTACGGCTGCTTGCAGGCGCAGGGTTTGCGCGTGATCCCCGTGCCGCGCGAACCGGACGGGCCGAATATCGAGGTGCTGACGCAGATCATGCAGACCGAGCGCCCCAAACTGTATGTGACCAACAGCGTACTGCACAATCCGACTTCCTACGGCATCACGCCCGCGCGTGCCTATCAGGTGTTGCGCCTGCTGGAGGAATACGACGCTTATATGCTGGAGGACGATATTTATGGCGATTTGCACAGCGGTTTGAGTAAAGGCGCGCCCGCCTTGCGCTACGCCGCGCTCGATCAGCTCAAGCGGGTGTTTTATGTGGCGAGTTTTTCAAAAACCTTAGGTGCAGATTTACGCGTCGGTCTGCTCTGCTGTCCGCAGGAGCATGTGCAGGGCATCATCATGCGCAAAATGCTCTCGGCGATGGTTTGCTCGGAGATGAACGAGCGCATCGTGCATCGTCTGCTGGTGGATGGGCAACAACGCCGCCATTTGGAAAAATTGCGTCAGCGCTTGGCTGCGGCGCATGAGCAAATGCGGGTGCAATTGCCGAAAATCGGTCTAAACTACCCCGAACATGCGCAGGAAGGCATTTTTCTGTGGGTGGACACCGGCGTGGATACGAATGCGCTGGCGTTGGCCGCGAAAAATGACGGTTGGCTGGTCGCACCGGGCAGCTTGTTCTCGCCCAAATTGGGCGCATCCACCATGATGCGGCTCAATGTCACACGCACCAGCGAAGCGTTTTTGAATTGGCTTGGGGCGTATTTGCAGGCGCATCGTTAATGGATCATCCATAATAATCACAATCACACAAAGCATAGGAGACGACATGGCTGTTTCAGTATTTGACTTATTTAAAATCGGCATCGGGCCGTCCAGCTCACACACCGTCGGGCCGATGCGCGCGGCGAAAATGTTCGTTGAGCTGCTGGAAAAACAAGGCTTGTTGGGTAAAACCACGCGTCTGTGCGCGCAGATGTATGGTTCGCTCGGCTTGACCGGTGTGGGACACGGCACCGACAAAGGCGTCTTGCTCGGATTGATGGGCTACACGCCCGAGGACGTACCGATGGACGTGATTCAGGACAGGCTGGACGAAGTGGCCTTGGATCAACGCTTGCGCCTGCTGGATAAACACGAAGTCGCGTTCCAATTCAAACGTGACCTCATTATGCACCGCCGTCAGGCGCTCGCCGAACATCCGAACGGCATGAAATTCACCGCCTATGACGCCAATGATGAGCTATTGATTGAAAAAAAATACCTCTCGGTCGGCGGTGGTTTTGTCGCCAGCGTGGACATGGATCCCACGCCAGTGTTGGGTGCGTTTAAAGAAGTGCGTTACCCGTTCCATTCGGGCAAAGAACTGCTCGAACAATGCCAAACGCATCAGATCACCATCGCTCAACTCATGTATGCCAATGAGCAAACCTGGCGCAGCGAGGCCGAGATCAACGCGCAACTGGACCGTATTTGGCAAGTCATGCAGGATTGCGTGCGGCGCGGTTGTGGTATCGACAACCCCGATGCATTTGGCTACCTCGCAGGCGGATTGAATGTCAAACGACGCGCGGGCGAAATGCACCAACAACTGACCAAAAACGCCGAGCGCGGGCTGTCCGACCCGCTTACCGTGATGGACTGGGTCAACCTCTACGCCGTCGCGGTCAACGAAGAAAACGCTGCGGGCGGGCGCGTCGTCACTGCGCCGACCAACGGTGCGGCGGG
>CAZCYS010000154.1:0-3389 GCA_964502825.1 uncultured Hydromonas sp.
GCGATTTTGTCCTCGCGCTCCATGCCCGACAAGCTCACGCCGACGCTCAAACCCAAAAAGTTGTATAACACGCCCATTTCGGTCGCATCGCGGCGTGCCAAATAGTCATTCACGGTCACGACGTGTACGCCTTTGCCGGTGATCGCATTCAGATACACCGCCAGCGTGGACATCAGGGTTTTACCCTCACCCGTGCGCATCTCGGAGATTTTACCCTCGTGCAGCACCATACCGCCGATCAACTGCACGTCAAAATGGCGCATGCCCAGCGAGCGTTGCGCCGCTTCGCGCACCACGGCAAAGGCCTCAGGCAGCAGACTGTCCAAACTCGCGCCGTCCACATAACGCTGCTTGAACTCATCGGTTTTCGCGCGCAGCTCGTCATCGTTCAACGCCTGCATTTGCGGCTCTAACTGATTGATTTTTCTAACGATCTTGCGATAGCCTTTGAGCAAGCGTTGATTGCGTGAGCCAAATATTTTTTTAAAAAGTCCGCTGACCATGAAAATTTTTACCTTAAAATATTAAAAAACACCACCGCTGTGGTAATGTTCGCTGTGAACGTACCGTCCAAACGGTGCATTTTACCACGCCCGACGCTCAAAAAACACAAAAGCCGACCGAATCCGCCGTCATGACCACAAAAAACAGCCCGCTGCCAAAAAACATCTACAAAGTCCAAGACAGTTGGCGCCTGACGCCGGTGCTGGCTCAGGCCATGCCGCGCATCGAGACCAACACCCGCCTGAGCCAAAACATCAGCGATCTGATGCCGAGTACGCTCAAATCCGGCTGGCGCGCCCATCTGGAGGGCAAAAAGCTCACACTGCGCGTACCGCATCAGGCGCTGGCGATGAAAATCAAGCAGCAAGCGCCGCTCATCCTCGATGGTCTGAACATGTACGGCTGGGACATAAGCGATATGGTGGTCAAAGTCAGCCAATTCAACCGTCCTGAGTGGATTAATCGCGCGCCAAACAAAGTATTGGTTAAAAATCAACGGGTTATCAGCGAAAAATCCGCACAGAGAATTGCCGAATTGGTAACGCAGTTGGATGCAGACTCACCCGTGCGCGAAGCATTGATGCATTTGCTCGCCACGCACCGCGCCCAACGCAATCAGGATGCGGAATAAGCAGCCGTGAAATAGTCACAGCAGCCCCGCATTGCGCTAACATTGCACGAACATTGCGTTAAAATGGCACTCATTGGATAGCCCTACCCGAACCCGATTCCTCAAATACACATTACAGCCAAAGCCAACCGTGATTGAACCCGCCTACGCCCTGATTGAACTGATCCGCCGTCTGGAAGAACGCCGCTATGTATTCTCCGCCGACCCGCACCCGATCACCGAATCGCTCAAAACCGAGGCGGGCGATTGGACGGACAAACTGCGCTTGCGCGCCGAGCGCATTGACGCCGACGGTCATCTACGCCGCACACTGGACAAGGTAGATGCGCGCATTCACACCGCGGTGAAACTCATCATGCTGTTTTGGTTGGTCAGCGGCTTTATGACCGCGATGGCGTTGATGCATGCCGACGCAGTGAACTTTTTCTATGTATTGGTCAGCGTTTTGGGCATCAATTGGCTGATGCTGCTGCTCTGGCTGTTTTGGCTACTCATGAGTAAAGGCCAAAGCGCGCGCAAGCAAGGCGCATGGTTCAACCCGCTCTCCTTCATCCGCAGCAAAGACACCCTGACGCAGTCGGCGGTGGACGTGTACGAAGCGCACCTGCATCAGCCAAATATGCGCTGGTACTGGGGCAAAGTGTCGCACCAATTCTGGCTCGCCACGCTCACCGGCCTGTTCGCCGGTATCACGCTGATGCTCACCATCCGCCAATACACCTTCAACTGGCAAAGCACCCTGCTCGACTCGCACATGCTCGCCAAACTGGTAGGCTGGCTCAGCTGGCTGCCCAATAAACTCGGCATTTCCACCGTGGACGCACAAACCGTCGCGCACAACCAAACCGTCGGACAGATTGCCGACGCGCGGCAGTGGGCGATTTTGCTCATGCTCAGCCTGCTGCTGTACGGTATCGTGCCGCGCGTGATCGCATGGCTGATTTGCCACCTGCGTTTATCGACGAAATCACCCGACTTACCGCTGGCGCTGCCGTATTATCAACGGCTACAACGCCTGTGGACACCGGCGCACGTGATTGATGCCGACACCCTACGTGAGCAAATCGGCACGCATACGCGACCGAATATCGTTGCCGATGCCTTTGCCATTGCCGCCGTGCTCGAGTCCCCGCAATATGCCGCCGACGTGACGTGGAGCCAAAACCTGCTGAACCGCGATTGGTACCATTGGGGCAATCTGGACGGACGCACCGACACCGACAAACTGCTAGCCGAAATGGCGCAGCACCCCGTCGCCCTGCTGCTGGGCGTTCGCGCGCAGACGGTTCCCGAACGCGGTACATTGCGCCTACTGGAAACCCTTGCACAAAAAGCGCAAGGCGGTTTGTGGGTCTATTTACTCAGCGATGACAAAGCCGCCGATGGCGGCGACCCACTGCGTGAGCGGCAAAAACTATGGCAAACGGCCCTGACGCCGTTGAACATCCCCCTGCATATTCCACCGACCCCAACCGAATCCGAGCAGACATGACCCAAGCACTCAATCTCGCCGTCGTCGGCCACACCAACACCGGCAAAACCTCGCTCATGCGCACACTGTTGCGCAACACCCATTTTGGCGAAGTCAAGGACGAAGCAGGCACCACGCGCCACGTTGAGCAAGCGACCATCCGCCTGAACCACACCAATTTGGTTCACCTGTTTGACACCCCCGGTCTGGAAGACGCCACAGGACTGCTCGAATGGCTGGAGCAAAACACCCCCGCGCGCGCGGATGGCATCGAGCGGCTCGAAACCTTTCTACAAAGCGAACTGGCACAAAACGACTTTAGCCAAGAAGCCAAAGTCATCCGCCAAGTGCTCCACAGCGACATGTCCATCTACGTCATCGACGCGCGCGAACCGGTGCTCAACAAATACCGCGACGAACTGACCCTGCTGTCCTGGTGCGCCCGCCCGCTCATGCCCGTATTCAACTTCATCGGCGGCCAAGACCTCAAGGAGTGGAGCGAAATGCTCGCCCGCCGCGGCCTGCACGTCCACGTTGGCTTTGACACCGTCGCCTTTGATTTTGAAGGCGAAATGCGCCTGTGGGACAACCTCTCCACCATGCTGCCCAATCGCACCCTCACCGACGAACTGATCCGCATTCGCCGCGAAGAATGGCAGCAACTCGACCGCGACGCACGCCGAGACATCGCCGACACCCTGATTGACGTCGCCGCCTACCAAAGCGAAATCGCCGAAGACGCCGACCCTGCGCCCGCGCTCGCACAAATGCACAGCACCGTCA
>CAZCYS010000155.1:0-3380 GCA_964502825.1 uncultured Hydromonas sp.
GCGAGCTATTGGCAAGCCAAATCCATCATCCGCCTGATTAACGATGTGGGCAATGTGATCAACAACGATCCGACCGTGGGCGATTTGCTCAAAGTCGTGTTCATCCCGAATTACAACGTCTCCACCGCCGAGATCATTATGCCGGCAGCGGATTTGTCCGAGCAGATTTCCACCGCCGGTTTGGAAGCGTCCGGCACGGGCAATATGAAATTCGCCCTGAACGGCGCCTTGACCATTGGTACGCTGGACGGTGCGAACGTTGAGATTTTGGAACACGTCGGTGCCGACAACATCAAGATTTTCGGCATGACCGCGCAGGAAGTCGAAGATTTACGCGTTCGCGGTTACAACCCGCGCGCCACGATCGAATCGATTCCAGCGCTCAAAGACGTGCTGGATGCGGTTGCCGGCGGTGTGTTCTCGCCGAACGATCAGCACCGTTACAGCGGTCTGGTTGATTCGATGTACAACAGCGACCATTTCCTCGTTGCGCCGGACTTCGTGAGCTATGCGCAGGCGCAGCGCGAGCTGGATACGTTGTGGTTGGATCAAGACCAATGGCAGAAAAAAGCGGTGTTGAATACAGCCAATATGGGCTGGTTCTCATCCGACCGTACCATTACCGAGTACGCACGTGAAATTTGGGGGATTCCGGTCGCCTAAAATCACACCGCAGGCCAATGCAAGAGCGGCGGCCTGCACCAAGATAGAATGACCTTGAATATAGGTTGAACGTATATTGAATATGTGCCCCTCTGCCAACGCAAAGGTTGGCAGAGTCGGCTCAAAGGTGTACACTAACCCTATAGACATTGCATTCAAATGAGTGTCTCCTAAAATACTGGGGGTAGTTATGTCCAAACAGGTTCACAAGCCGCAAACCGAGGTTATTTTGCCATCGGTCACGATGGAGAGCGGCGAACTTGTGCCTAACCGCTCATCCGATGCCAACAGCGCATACCCCACCTTTTTGGGCGAAATGGATCGCTATTTATTCGCCCAAAGCACTCACTTCAATCTTTACGAAAAAATGGGCGCGCATGTGCGCGATGGCGGTACGTATTTCACCGTCTGGGCGCCGAACGCCTCTCAGGTATCCGTTGTCGGTGATTTCAATCACTGGGATATCCATGCCAACGCCATGCACCGCCATACCGATAGCGGTTTATGGGAATTATTCATCGAGGGCATAGGCGAAGGCGTCGTATACAAATTCGCCGTGCACGACGCGCATGGTCATCTACTGCCGCTCAAAGCCGACCCGTATGGCTTCGCCGCAGAAATGCGTCCGGCCAATGCGTCCAAAGTATTCGACATCCATCATTTCGCGTGGAGCGACGCCGATTATCTGGCGCAACGTGACCAAGTCAACCCGTATATTCAGCCGATCAGCATTTATGAAGTGCATTTGGGTTCGTGGCAGCGCGATGAAAACGGTCTGTTCCTCTCCTACGACGAGCTGGCCATACGCCTGATCGCCTACGTCAAAGATTTGGGCTTTACCCATATTGAAATCATGCCCGTGTCCGAGCATCCGCTGGATGCGTCTTGGGGGTATCAGCCGGTAGGCATGTACGCGCCGACTGCGCGCTTTGGTTCGCCCGACGGTTTTGCGCGGCTGGTCAACCACGCGCACGAAAACGGCATCGGCGTGATTCTCGACTGGGTTCCGGCGCATTTTCCGACCGACGCACACGGCTTGGCCATGTTCGACGGTACAACGCTGTACGAACACTCGGATCGCCGTCGCGGTTTTCATCCCGATTGGAATACGGCGATTTATGACTTTGGTCGCGGCGAAGTGGCGGGATTTCTCATCAACAACGCCTTGTTCTGGCTCGAACACTACCATCTGGACGGTCTGCGCGTAGACGCGGTGGCCTCCATGCTACACCTGAACTATTCGCGCTCGGAAGGCCAATGGGAGCCGAATCAAGAGGGTGGCAGCGACAACATCGAAGCCATTGCCTTTATCAAAAAACTCAATCAAATCATTCACGAGCGCGTGCCATCGGCGCTGATGATCGCTGAAGAATCCACCTCGTTCCCGAAAGTGTCGCAGCACCTGATGCACGGTGGGCTGGGCTTTAATTTCAAATGGGATTTGGGCTTCATGCACGACACGCTGGACTATTTCAGCCTCGATCCGGTATTCCGCAAATACCACCACGACAAGCTGACCTTCAACCAAATGTACGCCTACAGCGAGCATTTTGTTTTGCCGCTGTCGCACGATGAAGTGGTTCATGGCAAAAGCTCCTTGATTCACAAAATGCACGGCGACGACTGGCAAAAGTTCGCCAATTTGCGCGCGTATTACGCCTATATGTGGGGTTATCCGGGTAAAAAACTGTTGTTTATGGGACAGGAGTTCGCCCAACGCGCCGAATGGAACGAAAATCAAAGCTTGGATTGGCATTTGACCCAATACCACGAGCATGCCGGCGTACAACGTTTAATCAGCGATTTGAACCATCTGTACCGCGCTTCACCTGCGTTGTACGAGCGCGAGCACAGTTGGGACGGCTTTGAATGGCGCGTGGTTGACGACCGTGATCAGTCGGTGATTGCGTGGTTACGCCGCGCCCACACGAGCGACCAATTGATGCTGGTGGTGTCGAATCTGACGCCTGTGCCGCATCAAGGCTACGAAATCCGCGTACCGCAAGCGGGCGTTTGGCGCGAAGCCCTCAATACCGACGCAGCAATTTACGGCGGTTCGGGCATGGGCAATTGGGGGCAGGCGCTCGCGCAGACGCGCGCATGGCCGCAACTGCATCCGGCTCCGAAACAAGCCGATGCGCCGCTCAGCCTTGCGCCGCACCGACCGGTGCATACGCCGCCGTTGTACATCGAACACGTTTTAAGCTTATGTTTGCCGCCGTTGGCAACCCTGATTTTTGAGTGGCGCGCTTGACTCAATTCCAAACAGTTTGCGCGAAATATTTGATAAAGGAGAACAAAATGACCAGCAAACCATCCAGCCGGAGTTATTACCCGCATTTGGCACAGGAAGCCATGGCTTTCGTACTGGCCGGTGGACGCGGTTCGCGCCTGTTGGAATTAACCGATTCGCGCGCCAAACCCGCCGTCTATTTCGGTGGCAAAACCCGCATCATTGACTTCGCCTTATCCAACGCGCTCAACTCAGGCATTCGCCGCATCGGCGTGGCCACGCAATACAAGGCACATAGCCTGATTCGCCACATGACACAAGGTTGGACCTTCCTGCGCAAAGAGCGTAACGAGGGTTTTGACATCCTACCGGCGAGCCAACGGATTGACGAAGAATCATGGTACCAAGGCACTGCCGACGCGGTGTATCAAAACATCGACATCATCGAGGGCTACGCGCCGAAATACATCGTGATTCTCGCGGG